>NZ_DIEJ01000138.1:0-6796 GCF_002418565.1 Achromobacter sp. UBA5777
CCGGCTACCACCGGCTGCTGCTGACATCGGCCGAGGCGACGCTGGCGGTTGCCCCGCAAAAAGCGCCCAGCCTGGCTGACCTGACCGGGGCGGCCAGCCCGCGCTGCTGGGGTCTGGCCGCGCAGGTCTACAGCCGCCGCCAGGATGCGCATGCCGCCGTGCCGCGCACGCACGGGTTCGGCGATTTCGGTGCGCTACGCGAACTGGCGGTGGCCGCCGCGGAGCAAGGCGCCGACATGCTGGCCATCAGCCCCGTCCACGCGATGTACACGGCACAACCCGAGCGCTCCAGCCCGTACTCGCCGTCCAACCGCCTCTTCCTGAACGTGCTGTACGCGGCGCCCGCCTCGGTGCTGGGGCAGGACGCGATGATGCGCGCGCTGTCCGGCGTGGAGCCCGCCGAACTCACCGCGTTGGACGGGCTGGATCTCATCGATTGGCCGGCCGCCGCAGCGATCCGGTTGCGGGTGCTGCGCGCGCTGCATGCGGAGTTTGGGCGCAGCGGCGCCGTCAGCCAGCGGGCGCGCTACGCGCAGTTCTGCGAAGACCGCGGCCAGGCGCTGCGCGATCACGCGATCTTCGAGGCGCTGCATGCCGCGCAGCGCGAGCCGGACGGCACCATCCAGCCGTGGCAGAAATGGCCGGCCGCCTTGCGCGATCCGACCTCGTCCCAGGTCAGGCGTTTTGCGCAGGACCATCCGCTTGAGGTGGACTTCCATCAGTTCGCGCAATGGGTCGCGGCAGAGAATCTGGCCGCAGCACACGCAGCCGGTCGCGAGGCCGGCATGCGGCTCGGCCTGCTTGCCGACCTGGCAGTGGGCGCCAGTCCGGACGGCAGCCACGCATGGAGCCGGCAGGCCGACCTGATGCGCGGCATGTCGGTCGGCGCGCCGCCTGACATCTACAACCCGCTTGGACAAGGCTGGGGCCTCACCGCGTTTTCGCCGCGCGCGCTGCACACGAACGGCTACGCCGCGTTCATCGAGATGCTGCGCGCGGTGCTGGCCCACACGGGCGGCGTGCGCATCGATCACATTCTGGGCATGGCGCGGCTGTGGCTGGTGCCGGAAGGCGCGTCGCCCGCCGACGGCGCCTATCTGCGCTACCCGCTGGACGAGATATTGGCGCTGATTGCGCTGGAGGCGTGGCGCCACCGCGCCTGCGCCATCGGCGAAAACCTGGGCACGGTGCCCGAAGGGTTCGACGACCGGTTGAAGGACAACGGCGTCCTTGGCATGAACGTGTTGTGGTTCATGCGCCAGTCGCCGGAAGTGCAGCCGGAAGCGGGAGCCGAAGGTGCAAAGGCGCCACGCTCCCATGCTGCGGGTGCGGAAGACGTGGGCCCAGACGAAGTGGACGCCGAATCGCCTGCCGGATTCACGCCGCCCGCCGAATGGCCCGAGAACGCCGCCGCCATGACCACCACCCACGACCTGCCAACCCTGCTCGGCTGGTGGAAAGCGCGCGACATCGACTGGCGCGTCAAACTCGATCTGCTGGGCGCCGACGACGACGAGGCCAGCCTGCGCGCCGCGCGCGCGCAGGATCGGGAGATGCTCTGCCGCGCCCTGGACCTCGAGGTGGAAGCACCGCCCGACGAGGCGCCGGTCCCCGAGCTGTTGCGCTTCGTGTCGTCCAGTCCCTGCCCGCTGCTGCTGGTGCCGATGGAAGACATCGCCGGCGTGCTGGATCAGCCGAACCTGCCCGGCACCATCGATACCCATCCCAACTGGCGCCAGCGTTTGCCCTTGAGCATCCGCGCGACCTTTGCAGACCCCGCCGCGCAAACCCGCCTGGATGCCGCGCGCGCCGGAAGGAGACAATCTTGAGCACACCGCTAGCCACCGCCCGCCTGCAACTGCATGCAGGATTCACGCTCGATGACGCGTGCGCGCAGGTGGACTATTACGCAGACCTGGGCGTCAGCCATCTGTATCTATCGCCCATCACCCGCGCGCGCGAGGGATCCACCCACGGCTACGACGTCATCGACCATGCCGTCGTCAGTCCGGAACTGGGCGGCGAGCCCGCCCTGCTCCGCCTGGCCAGCGCCGCACGCGCACGCGGCCTGGGCCTGATCGCGGACATCGTGCCCAACCACATGGCAGCGAATCCCGCGAACGCGTGGTGGCGCGACGTGCTCGCCAATGGACCGGCAAGCGCGTTCTCGGGTTACTTCGATATCGAATGGAACCCGCCAGCGCCGGCACTGCGCAACAAGGTGCTGCTGCCGGTGCTGGGCGACCCGTACGGCGCGGCGCTGGAGCACGGCGCCATCACGCCGCAATGGGACACCGGCGCGTCCACCCCCGAGCTGGACGTCCATGGACAACGCTTCCCGCTGACGCCGTCGTCCGTGCCGCGCGGCGCCGAGCGCCAGGCCTGGCTGCGGGAACACGACCCGTCACAACCCGCTGGACGGCAGCGCCTGCACGAACTGCTGGAACGCCAGCACTACCGTCTTGCGTGGTGGCGCACGGCGCCGGACCAGATCAACTGGCGGCGCTTCTTTGAGATCAGCGAATTGGTCGGCGTGCGCGTCGAGGACGAAGCGGTGTTCGACGCCGTGCACGCGCTGGTCCTGAGGCTGTACGCGCAAGGCGTACTCGACGGGCTGCGCATCGACCATATCGATGGCCTTGCATCGCCAGGCGGATATCTGCGCAGGTTGTCGGCGCGGCTTGAACAGGCCAACGCCAACCGCCCCGCGGCGCTGCGCCAGGACCAACCCTACCTCGTGATCGAAAAAATTCTGGCGCATGACGAGGCGCTGGACCCGCGCTGGCTGACGGACGGCACCACCGGCTACGACTTCATGGATCAGGTGAGCGCGGTGCTGCACGACCCGCAGGCCGAAGCGCCGCTCCAGGCGTTCTGGCAAACGTTGACCGGCGATGAGCGCGACCCCGCCGAGCAGTTGCGCGCGGCCCGGGTGCGCATGCTTGCCCGCCATTTCCCGGCGGAACGGCAGGCGCTGGTGCGCTGCATGGAACAGATCGCCGCCCGCGACCTGCGCACGCGCGACTGGACCGCCACGGCGATCGACCGCGCGCTGAGCGCCCTGTTGGCCGCCTTCCCCGTCTACCGTACCTATGCGGAGGACGAGGGCCGTAATCCGGCAGACGCGCAGCAGCGAGAGATCGCGGTCCAGGGCGCGGCGACGGCGATGGCGGCCCGCGAAGGCTCCGCCGACACGACGCTGCTGGCGCAGCTCGCGCAGTGGTTGAACGGCGAAACGGATCACCCCACCGCCCTGCGCCGCTTCCAGCAATTGACGCCGCCGCTGGCCGCCAAGGCGCTTGAAGACACCCTCTTCTACCGATATGGCCCGCTGCTGTCGCGCAACGAGGTTGGTGCGTCGCCGGCCTGCTTCAGCCTGACCGCCGAGAACTTCTTCGCCGCCAGCGCCATCCGCGCGCGGACCCATCCCCGCGCCATGCTGGCCACCGCCACGCACGACCACAAGCGCGGCGAAGACACGCGGATGCGGCTCGCTGTCCTGACCGAGATGCCCGAACGCTGGCAGGAAGCGGCGCGCGGCTGGATCGACGCATTGCCCGGCGGCATCAGCCGCGCAGACCGCTACATGCTCATCCAGACGCTGATCGGCGCCTGGCCCTGCGAATGGCGTGCGGATCCGGCCGGCTGGACGCCCGACGCGCTGCAGCAATGGCTGGACCGGATCGGCCAATGGCAGGAAAAGGCCCTGCGCGAGGCCAAGCTGCACACGAGCTGGACCGATCAGGATCCCACCTACGAAGCCGCCGCGAAGGAATGCCTGGCATGGCTGGGCGGTGATTCCGAAGGCCGCCGCGTGCTGGCCAGCATTGCCGCCTTTGCGCTCGACATTGCGCCAGCCGGAATGGTCAACAGCTTCACGCAGACGTTGCTGCGCAATACGTTGCCCGGCGTGCCGGATCTTTATCAGGGCACCGACCTGTGGGATTTCAGCCTGGTCGACCCCGACAATCGCCGGCCGGTCGACTACGCCCTGCGGGCCAAGCTGCTCGCGGGTGGATCACACGACGTGGCGATGGACCTGTCCGAATCCGCCTGGCGCACGGGCGCGGTCAAGCAGGCGTTGATCCACCGCCTGCTGATGGCCCGCCAGCGAGCGCCTGAGCCTTTTGCGGGCGGTGACTTCCATTCCGTCTCTGCCCTCGGCGCCCGAGCCGATCATGTCCTGTCGTATGTGCGGCAACACGGCGGCCAGACCGCACTCATTGTCGGGGCGCGAACGTGCGCACTGCAATTGACGGGTTATGCGCTTGGCGATGCACCCGCGGCGCGGGCTTTCTGGGCCGACACGGCGCTGCGTCTGCCTGCAGGCATTCCTGGCCTTTCGCTCCATGACGCGTTGACGGGACGCCGTGTGCGCGCAGGCGCAGACGGCTTGCTGCCAATCACGGAGTTGCTGCGAGACAGCCCGGCAGTGCTCTGCCTGTCGGCCTAAAAGGGCTTTCGAACGCAATTCGGCCCCGGACACGTCACGGAGGGAGACGCGGCCGGGGCCGTCAGGCACTACGCATTGAACCGCGCGCTGGTCACGCGGCTAGCGTAGCCAACGCATTTAGCGCTGAGTCTTGTTCTGCTGATTGGAAGACTGACCCTGCTGATTGCGGTCTTTTTCCATCTGCTGACCCGATTGGCCGGGTTGCTGCCCCTGCTGGTTGCGATCCCGGGGATTTTCCTGGGATTGTTGCTTTTGCGGTTGCTTCTGCTGGTCGGGTTGGTTCTGGTTGGCCATTACACGTCTCCTGAATAGAAGCGGAGATATTCCGCACTTATCCTTGAGCAACCGCCGTGCCCAACACGGCGCGCCGGGGGGACGCGAGGATGGCGATTTCTGGGGACGGACGCAGCGGGCGGAAATTCCCGCGCCGATCGGTAAAAACTACCCTTGCACGGTGCCTATAGCAGCGCGGTGTGCACGGCCGGGCGGCCCGGTTCGGCCTCCTGGCCGGGACCGTCGAATGCGTCCAGCCACGACGATGCATAGGCGGCGGGCGCCGCCAGCGGCTCGCCGCCGTCGCGCTGCGTCCGCAGGCGCATGATCAACTCGTCCAGCGGCATGGGACGGCCCAATGAAAACCCCTGCCCATAGCGGCATCCTGCCGCACGCAGAGCGGGTATGTCGGCCACGTTCTCCACGCCTTCCGCGACCACGCGCCAGCCCAGGCGGGTGGCCAGCTCCGCAGCGGTGCGCAGCACCTCGAAGGCAACGGCGCTGCGCCGCATGCGCGTGACGAAATACTGGTCGATCTTCACTTCGGACAGGGGAAGCGCGGACAGCAGCTTCAGCGACGCATGGCCGGTGCCGAAGTCGTCCAGACTGACCTCGCAGCCCGCCTCTTCCAGTCGTAGCAGCGACGCGCGCAGCACGTCCAGATCGTGGATGGGCTGGTCTTCGGTCAGTTCGACGCGCACCAGGGACGGGGGCAGCTCCGCGGCCCGCACGCGGTCCAACAGGAAATCGACACAACGCAGTTCAGAAAGCGTGGTGGCCGGCGCGTTGATCGCCAGCGGCACGGCAACGCCAACGCGGCGCAGCGTCTGCAGCGCGTCGATGACCCGCACGCATATGCGCTCAAAAAGCATGCCGTCCAGCCCCAGCCGGTTCACCGCAGGGATGAAGTCGGCAGGCATGACGATGCCCAGTTGCGGATGCTGCCAGCGAACCAGCGCTTCGGCAGAAACGATGCGACCTGTGAGCAGGTCGACTTGGGGCTGCAAGAGTACGCGCAGCCCATCACGTCCGGTGATCATGGCGGTAATTTCCGCATCGCTGACCACGGGTTGCTGGCAAGACTCGGTATTGATCATCGGCTTGCTCCAGATGCATCCCGACATGTTGCCTGCGCTGTCCGGGCGCAGATCGGGACACGATATTGACGCATTCTGCGCTCTCCGCGCCATAAAGTCACACACATGTAACTAACAGTGTTAAGGTGCGCAAATTCATGTTTGGCGCGGGTTTCCAGGCGGCTCGAGTGCCGCTTCGTTCGGCCTTTGTGCCAGTGGTTTCCGCCGCTTGGCGCAAACTCCCGCCCTCGTCTTGTCGACATGGTAGGGTTGCCATCTTTCCGGCCTGCCCAGCCAATTTTTCCGCTGCATTTCATCCGCGTGACTAGTCTGCTTACCCGTTGGCGCGCCTCCCTGCGCAATGTGCTGTGGCTCGATGCCCTGCAAGCCGCCGCCATCAGCGCGGCCCCCGTCATCCTTGCCGTGCTGGTGCACGAACCGCGCCTGGGCTGGACCGCCATCGCCGCGTTCTGGGCCTGCTTCGGCGACCCCGGCGGTCCGCTGCGCAAGCGCGCGGGGTCGATGCTCGCGCTGGGCCTGATCGGCGCCCTGTACTGCCTGCTGGCCAGCGCCAGCGCCTCGCATGTCTGGTTGCTGTTGCCGCTGACCTTTGTGTGCTGCACCTTCGGCGGACTGCTGCGGGTGCTGGGTCCCGCCGCCGCCATCGTGGGTACGCTACTGTCGGCCGGCTTCGTCGTAGCCGCCGAGCTGCCGGCCCCGACGCTCACCGAAAGCCTCTGGTACACACTGTTCTTTCTGGCGGGCGCGGTGTGGGCGATTTTGATGACGGCGCTCGTCTGGCGCCGACGGCCCTGGAAGGACGCCACCCATGCGGTCGCCCATTGCTACCGGGGTCTCGCGGACTTTTCCGATGCGCTGGCCCGCATGTACTCCGGCCTTGCCCCCGCCGCGGGACCACAGGCCTGGAGCGCCGTTGTCCGCCCGCAGCGCAGCGCCCAACGCGCCGCGCTGGAAGCCGCCCGCGTGCGGATCC
>NZ_DIEJ01000141.1:0-14673 GCF_002418565.1 Achromobacter sp. UBA5777
CGGGCTGCTGGCGCTGATCGCGCCCAGCGCCAACGACGAGAATGCGTGCGGCCCGCTGCTGGAGCAGATGCGCAAGCCGCCGAAGGCGCCAGCGCCGGCCAAGAAGTAAGCGGGCGCCCGCCGGCGAATGCGCCGGCTCCGCCCAGGTGACAGGAATATGCGGGCCGGCGTGACCGCAGACGTCCCCGTTCCGCCACGGCGCGTGACGGTCAGCCCCCGGGCATCAGTCGAAAGCCATCCGGCGCGGCTTCGTCGGCCGCGCACACCACATCGCGGCCATGGTTCTTGGCGTAGTAGAGCGCCTGGTCGGCCCGCTCGAACACCGCCTCGAGCGTCGCGCCTTGTTCCGGATAATGCGCCACGCCGGCCGAGATGGTGAGGGGGGCGGGTAGCGGCGTCGCCTCCGGCGTCGCCAGCCGCGTACGCAGCCGCTGCGCAATCGCGATGGCCGCCGCCATGCTGGCGCCCGGCAGCAGCATCACGAATTCTTCGCCGCCCGGCCGTGTCAGCACGTCACCGCTGCGGGATCCCTCGCGCATCACGCCGGCCAGCGCCNNGATGCGCTTGAAGTGATCGATGTCGATCGCCACGATGGCGACCGGCGTGCCTTCGGCGCCCAGCAGCGCCAGCGCCTCATCCATGCCGCGGCGGTTCAGCAACCCGGTCAGCGTGTCGGTCGTGTTTTCGCGGCGCAGGTCGCTGAGCTTGTGATGAAACGACGCCAGCCCCATCAGCAGCGCGCGCCGCAATTGCGCAGCCTCGAAATACCACGAACGCACGGCACGGATGCGGTCCGCGGCATCCGGGTCCTGCATGCGCTTGGCAATGCTGGCCATCTGCCCCAAGGGGCGCGCGATCCAGCGCGACAACAGCCAGATCAACGCGACCGATAGCAGCAGCAAGGGCAGGGTGTTGCGGGCGGTGGCCATCAACAGGTCCGAAAGCGGGGCAAGCGTGCTGTCCACCGGTCGCTGCGCGATGATGCTCCAGCCGGTGCTGGGCACGGGCGCAAACCCTGCCAGCATGTCGCGGCCTTCGTTGTCGATGAAGCGCCGCTCGCCGGTCTCGCCACGCCGCGCCGAGGCAAAGGCTTCGTTGTCGGGGGCCGGCTTGCCAAGCTGCGCGCTGTTGGGGTGGTAGATCAGCGTGCCCTTGCGGTCGATGACGTAGAGAAAGGAATCGTCGCGGTAGAAATGCTGGTCCAGCAGACGATCCAGCACGTTGTCCTCGTGCAGGTAAAGCGACCCGGCTATGAAGCCGAGATAGCGGAAATCGCGCGAAAAAATCGGCTGGGTGTAGAGGATCTGCCAGCGGCCGTTGCTGGCCTGAAACGGCTCGCTGATCGTCGGCTGCCGGGCGGCAAGCGCCTGCTTGACCGCGTCGCTGACCAACTGATGTCCCAGCAATTGCGGATACGACGGCGACACCGCCAGCACCTTGCCTTGTGGTGATGAGACGAAGCTGGAATTGAAAAGCCCCAGCTGCTGCTCCTGCCGCCGCGTTTCCTCGGCCATGCTTTCGGGACGGCTTTCCATGCCGGCCAGCTCGTCGGCGCTGTAGGCGAGGTAGCGGCGAATGTCGTTCAGCAGCGCATCGGTGGTCAGCGCCAGCTTGGACGCATAGATGCGGTTCGTGTCCATGGCATTGCGCAGCAGCAGACCACGCTGCACCAGATAGCTGGCATGCAGGCCGCCCGCAAGCACCACGACGACCGACAGCAGGCTGATCCACAGGATGAGACGCCGCAGGTCGACGCGGAACATGACGGTATCCGTCAGTTGCGGGCGCGGCCCGGTGGCACGCCGGAGGGCGGCGGGGCGTCGCAGATCAGGGCGTCCCACGCGCGCATCGCCTGCCGGGCCACCGCCTGCAAGGTCTTGCGGCTGGCGCCGTCGCGCGCCTGGATGGACATGCCATGCAGCACTGTCGTGTAGAACGCGGCAAGGCCCTTCAGGTCTGCGCCGGCGGGCAATTCGCCTTGGGCGGCGCCTGCGTTCAGACGGGCGAGGATGCGGCTTTGCATCTCGCGCCTATTGTCTCCCAGAAAATTCCCCACGCCAGGCTGGTTGTCGCAACCGGCGGGTGCGCCCAGCACGATCATGCAGCCGGGTGGCAGGCCAGGGGCGGTGAAGCGTTCGGCCGATGCCAGCAGCATGGCCTGCACCGCATCGCGCGCTGTCGGCGCCGCGAGCAGCGCGCGCCGCGCCGAGCCGCCTTCGGTCTCGCGGTAGAGCTCGACGGCTTCGCGGAAAAGACCTTCCTTGGAACCGAACGCGCCATAGAGGCTGGGCGAGTTGATGCCCATCGCTTCCGTCAGATCGGTCAGCGATGCCCCTTCATATCCCTTCGACCAGAAAACTTCCATGGCCTTTTGCAAGGCCTGGGCACGGTCGAAGTTCCGCGGGCGCCCACGTTCAGCCATGCCCGCGATTTTACTCGCGTTGACTATTTTGTGTTGATCGATAAAAAATTGTTGACCGTGCCGTGATGGCGCGGCGATGATATTTGTACCGATCACTACAAAATGAGGTTTCCCATGCAGAACTTGAATGGAAAAGTGGCGTTTGTCACGGGCGGCAGCCGAGGCATCGGCGCCGCCATTGTTCGACGCCTCGCCGCCGACGGCGCGGATGTTGCCTTCACCTATGTCAGCGCATCGTCCGCAGCGCCCGCCCAGGCGCTGGTGCAGGAGCTGACGGCGCAGGGCCGCCGCGCGAAAGCCATCCAGGCCGATTCCGCGGACGACGCCGCGGTCAAGCGCGCCGTCGAAGACTCGATCCGTGAACTTGGTCCCGTCGACGTGCTGGTCAACAACGCCGGCATTTTTCTGGCCGGGCATGTCGCAGACACCAGCCTGGACGACTACGAGCGGACGATGGACATCAACGTGCGCGCGCCTTTTGTCGCCATCCAGACGGCGCAGGCCTCGATGCCGGATGGCGCCCGCATCATCAACATCGGCAGTTGCCTGGCCCCCCGCGCCGGCCGCGCGGGCGTTGCGCTGTACGCCGCCAGCAAGTCCGCGTTGGTCGGACTGACGCAAGGCCTGGCGCGCGATCTGGGGCCGCGCGGCATCACGGTGAACGTCGTACACCCGGGTCCTATCGACACAGACATGAACCCCGCCGATGGCGACCGCGCGGCTGATCTGGTGGCCGTGCTGTCCTTGCCTCACTACGGCGAAGCGCGTGATATCGCTGGGATGGTCGCATTCTTGGCAGGACCCGAAGGCCGCTACGTCACGGGCGCGAGCTTGGCCGTCGATGGCGGGTACGCGGCTTGATGTGGTCATTTCTAAAACTTTTTCGCCACTCGACTTGCACAAACAAAAAAAGCCCCATATAATCTTTCTTCTTCGCAGCACACACATAACGAAACGCTACAGCGCTTAGCGCAGCAGCAGATCAAAGTGAGTGACTTGCAGGGCTGTTAGCTCAGTTGGTAGAGCAGCGGACTCTTAATCCGTAGGTCGAGTGTTCGAGCCACTCACAGCCCACCAGAATTCTTTGGCGGTACTTCTAGCAGTAACCCCAGCAGTACCCCAGCGCTAAGCCCACCGGAAACGGTGGGCTTTTTGCTTTTCGGGTATTTGGCCGCAGTGCTAACGTATTCCGGTTTCGTTTCCTTAAGCCTGCGAGACGCATCTCGCCAATCGGCCCAGGAACGCATGAAGGACGATGCATGTACGACATCATTGGCGACATCCACGGCGAAGACCTGAAGCTCGAGGGGCTGCTGCGTTGTCTCGGCTATGTGCCGGCGGGAAAAGGCTATAAGGCCCCCCAAGGCCGGCAGGCGATATTCCTTGGCGATCTGGTGGATCGAGGCGCGGGGCAGCGGCGTGTCCTGGAAATCGTCCGCGCCATGATGGATGACGGTCAGGCCCTATGTGTGATGGGCAACCACGAGTTCAACGCCATCGGCTACGCCGTCGAAGACCCTCACCATCCCGGCGAATTCCTGCGCCCCAATCGCGGCGACTCGGCGACGTGCCGGAAGAACCGCAAGCAGCACGGCGCCTTCATCGATCAGATAGGGGAAGGCAGCCCCGAGCATGCCGCCTGGGTTGCCTGGTTTCGCCAATTGCCGCCCTGCATGGACTTGGGCGGCATTCGTGTTGCGCATGCGTGCTGGGACGACCGTGCCGTCAAAGCGTTGACCGAAGCGGGTTGGGTGGCTGGCAAGTCATTGGATGACGCCATGCTGGTGGCCACGCATCAAACGGGCTCTGATCTGGAGCAGGCCAGGAAGCTGCTCACGTCGGGAATGGAATTGGCATTGCCTGACGGCCGCTACATCGAGGACAAGGAGGGCCACCGCCATCACCACGTGCGCCTTGCCAATTGGCGCGATTGGGCCGGTGCCCTGCACGAGGTCGCATTGGTGCCGGCCGGCCAGGAAGAGCAGATCCGCGGCTTGGCATTGCCCGAGGGCTTCAACCGGACGCCCATTACCGGCGCGCCCGTGTTCATCGGCCACCATTGGTTCAAGGGGCAGCCCAAGATCGAGAGCGGGAAGCTCGCCTGCCTGGACTGGTCGGCCGCAGCCGGCGGTCCACTGGTGGCGTACCGCTGGGATGGCGAGGACACGCTGTCCAATGAAAAGCTGGTCTGGGATAGGGAATAGCGCCGCGACGGCCTTCACGCCATGATCCGCAGCGCCGTCTCGATCCCGAACGTCTGCGCAAACTGCTGCGCCGGCATCGGCTTTCCGAACAGATACCCCTGACCCTCTTCGCAATGCTCGGCCTGCAGCCGTTCGCGTTGCGCATCGGTTTCGATGCCTTCGGCGATGGTCTTCAGGTCAAAGCTGCGCGCCACATCCAGAATGGCCCGGACCACCGTGGCGTCCTGGTTCGACTCCAGTATCCCGCTCACGAACGACCGATCGATCTTGATGCGCGTGATCGGATGGGTCTTCAATAGGCTTAGCGAGGCATACCCCGTGCCGAAGTCATCGAATGAAATGCCCACGCCTTGGGCGCGCAGGCGCTGCAGTGTTTCCAAGACGGTGTCGTCGCTGTTCAGCACGATGTTCTCGGTGATCTCCAGTTCCAGCGCCTCGGCCGGCAGGCCGTGCCGGGCGAGTGTTTGCGCGACTTCGGCCGCCAGGTCGCCCTCGCGGAATTGCACGCCAAAAAGGTTCACGGCGATGCGAAAGTCGTGCAGGCCGCTGCGTCGCCAGAACGCGGCCTGACTGCACGCTTCGTTCAGCACCCACGCTCCGACCGCGCCCGCCAAGGGCCCGCCTTCCAGCGACGGCAGGAAGACGGCCGGCGCCAGCATGCCCAGTTGGGGATGGCGCCAGCGCAGCAATGCCTCGGCGCCGGTCAGTGTGCCAGTCGCCAGATTGATCTGCGGCTGATAGAAGAGCAGGAATTCGCCTTTGGCGACCGCGCGGTGCAGCTCCATGCCGTACAGGCGCCGCGCCACGGCCTCCAGGCGCAAGTTGGGGGCGAAGACAGAGATGCGGCCGCGGCCGACCGCCTTGGCTTTGACCAATGCGAGATCGGCATTGCCCACCAGTTCCAGCGCTTCGTGCGCATGCAGCGGAGCCAGTGCCAGGCCGCAGCTCGCGGTCAGGCGCAGCTCTTGCCCCTGGACCGAAATGGGTTCAGCAATGCGCGCCAGCGCCTGTTGCGCCAGGTCCATTGCCTGTTTCAGGTCGCCGACTTCGTGCTGCAGGATGGCGAATTCGTCGCTGCCCAGGCGGGCCACCGTGTCGCACGGACCCGCGATGCCGTCCAGACGCGCCGCGAGCTCCCGCAGGATCGCGTCGCCGACGGCATGGCCCATCGTGTCGTTGATGTCCTTGAAGCCATCCAGGTCCAGCATCAGGATGGCAGCGGCACACGGATGCACCAGCACTTCCTCCACTCGCCGGTAGAAGACCCCGCGGTTGGCAAGGCCCGTCAGCGGATCGAAACCGGTGAGTTTGCGCGCGTCGTCGTCATGGCGTGTGTGGGGGTGGGCCGCGCCGGGCCGTGGGGTGGGGCTGCGCTTCGTCCTCTGGCCACCCGCTGGCAGTTCGGCTCGCGCGCGGGCGCGTTCGGCGCTGACTTCCACACGTCGCAATTCCAGGCGGTCGGCCGCCATGCGAGCGAGTTCGCGCAGGCGTTCCTTGTCGTCCTCGCTGAAATCGGCGTGCGGTTGCGTGTCGATGACGCACAGCGCGCCCAGCGGATGGCCGTCAGGCGAATTCAGGGAAACGCCGGCATAGAACCGGATGCTGGCCGGGCCCGACACGAGCGGATTGTCATGGAAGCGTTCGTCCAGGCGCGCATCCGGCACGACCATGACGTCGTCCTGCAAGACCGCATGGGCGCAGAAAGAGACGTCACGGCGCATGTCGGTGTCGCCGACGCCGATGCTGGCCGCGAAAAACACATGTTCGCTGCCGACCATGTTGATGGCTGACACCGGCATGTTGAACATGCGCGATGCAATGCGCACGACCGGGTCCAGGCTGGGCAGCGGATGCTGCGGATCCAGCCCGTACTCCGACAGGGCGCGCAGGCGCTCGGTTTCGGTCGGCAAAGGTGGGGGGCATTTCATCTACAGCCTCCTTTCTATTTCTCCTTGTGCTGCGCCGTCTGATTCCCCTGGCGTTACGCGGGCAAGCCGCGGAACTGCCCACCTCCTTGCCCCGCCGCCATTGCTGGCCACGGGGGGCGGATGGTGCCCGCCATCAAAGCGTGTCTGTCATGCCTCACAGCGAAACCGGCGCCACATTTGCCGGAAGCGCCGGGGGAAGAACCATTTTTTGCAGTGTGACTTGCCTGAAACGTTTCGGAAGACAAATCTGTAACCGATTATTCCGAGGTATGAATTTATCGCACGAAACTTCATTTTTCCAGTGCGAGATGTGTTTTCAGATGCGCACTTGGCCGGGCGGACGCGGCGCGATCATGTTTGCGAAAAGCCCCTCCCGATACACCAGTCACGCGTCAAAAGCATGTCCGGACGCGAAAAATCGACCCTTTTCTTGCGCGGAAGGTTTTCAGCTCGCATTCATCGTTGCGTCATACGCGGCAAACAGAATGCGGGCCTCGAATAGCCTCCACGGGAAAAAGGAACATGAAGCACTGGAATCGGAATGCGCTGGCCTGCGCAATGATGAGCGCAATGGCGCTGATTGCTGGCTGCGGTGGCGACAACGACAACGACAACAGCAGCGACCCCGAGACGCCCCCCGTTACCGAACCTCCCGTGCAGGCGCGTCCGCTTGAGCTGACGATCCTCCACATCAATGACCATCACTCCACGCTGGACGGCAAGGACCGGACGCTGACCCTGAAGAACGCCGCGGGCGCCGATACCGAAGTGACTGTGTCCGCCGCCGGCATGCCGCGCGTGAAGGCCGCCATCGACCAGTTGGCCGCGAATTCGCCGAACGTGCTGAAGCTGCACGCGGGCGACGCGCAGACCGGCACGCTGTACTTCAACCGCGCCGGCGCGCCGGGCGAGGCCGATGCCGCGCTGATGAACACGGTCTGCTTCGACGCCATGGCAGTCGGCAATCACGAGTTCGACAAGGGCGACGACGGCCTGAAGCGCTTTGTCGACTTCCTGCACGCCGGCGCCTGCCAGACGCCGGTCCTGAGCGCGAACGTCAACTTCGGCGCGAGCTCGCCGCTCAAAGGCACCGATCTGATCAAGCCCGCCATCGTGGTGGAACGCGATGCCCAGAAGATCGGCATCGTCGGCCTGACGATCGCCAGCAAGACCAAGGAATCGTCCAGCCCCAACGCGGACACGACGTTCACCGACGAAACCGTGGCCGCGCAGGCGCAGATCGACGCGCTGCGCGCCAATGGCGTCAACAAGGTCATCCTGCTCAGCCACATCGGCTACGGCTATGACAAGGAAGTGATCGCCAAGCTGAGCGGCGTCGACGTGGTGGTGGGGGGCGATTCGCACACGCTGCTGGGTCCGGACGCGATGAAGACGATGGCCGTGGGCACGCCGGGCGGCGCCTATCCGACCCGTCTGGCCGACAAGGACGGCAAGCCCGTCTGCCTGGTGCAGGCTTGGGAATACTCGCAGGTCGTGGGCGAACTGAAGGTCAGCTTCGACGCCAACGGCGACGTGACGAACTGCGCCGGCACGCCACATGTGCTGATCGACACCGACTACCGCGTCAAGTCGGGCAGCACCCTGGTTGCGGCCTCCGATGCCGATCGCGCCGCCTTTAAGGCCGGGGTCGCGGCCAGCGGCTTCCTGCGCGAGCAGACGCCGGACGCCGCCGCGTTGTCGGTGTTGCAACCCTTCAAGGCCAAGATCGACAGCTTCAGCAAGACCAACGTCGCCCAGGTGACGCTGGAACTGTGCTTCCGCCGTATTCCGGGTCCCACGCCCGCCAGCAATGCAGCCAGCCCCGCTTGCGAGAGCGAAGGCAACGTCGCCCTGCGCGGCGGCGACATCCAGCAGTTAGTCGCGCAAGCCTATCTGGACGTGGCCAATGCCGAATACGGCGGCGCCGACATGACCCTGCAAAGCGGTGGCGGTGTGCGCCGCGCGCTGAACGGCACCGTGACGGCCGCCGACGTGATCGCCGTCGTGCCCTTCGGCAACATGCTGTGGCGTCTGGACCTGACCGCCAACGAGGTCAAGTCCATGATCGAGGATGGCCTGGACGCGACGTACAAGCCGGGCGGCAAGGACGGTCCTTACCCCTACGCGGCCGGCCTGCGTTGGGACGTGACCGCCTCGAATGCGAAGGGCAACCGCGCCAGCAACTTCCAGTACCTGGACCAGGCCACCAGCACGTGGCTGCCGCTGGACAATGCGCGCACCTATCGCCTGTTCGTGCTGAGCTTCAATGCCACCGGCGGCGACGGCTACACGACGCTGGCCAACGTGCCGGCCGAGCGCCGCTCCGACATCGGTGTGCTGGACGCGGATGTGTTCCAGGCCTACATCGACATGCAGGTGAAGGATTCGGGCACCGGCCTGCCTGTCTTGAACCGCATCGACAACGACCGGTACAGCACGCACAACTGGCAGCAGTAATCGTCAATCCGGCAGGCCGGAACGCCGGTCCTGCCGTGCCGTCGGCGGGTTCCCGATGCGGGGACCCGCCTTCGCGCGTTCTGAATACGCGCTGGGCCTCGCGCCAGGCGCGAGGCCCGTCGCTCAACCGTATTCCAACTGATAGAAATGCTGGCTGGCGATCAGCGTGGCGCCGCACGACGTGCGCATGCCTTCCAGGGCGGTGAGGCGGTCCGAGCCGACGTTCTGCACGCCTTCGACGATGGTGTGGGTGTCGCCGCATTTGGGGCAGGTGACGCGATCGCCGACGCGGGCCATCGGCTGCCCGAAGATGACGACGGTTTCGTCGCCGGTCACGACGACGCCGCCGTGCGACGTTTTATCGCCCTTGCGGATGACGGAGCGTTGGGACATGTTGCGCGCCAGGTATGGGTTTAAAGCCAGGAATGGATTTACAGATACGTGCCGTCCGGCGCCAGCCGTGCCGGGCCCACCACGAAAGTGCCGTCCGGCGCCATGCGCACGGGACCGCCGCCGCCTTTGTAGCTGCCGTCGGGGGCGCGTTGCGGCGTGCCGGCCACGTAGGTGCCGTCCGGGGCGCGCGTGATCGGACCTTCTCCGCCGACGAGGGTGCCGTCAGGCGCGCGGCGCGGGGTGCCGGCGATGAAGTGCCCGTCGGGCAACATGCGGATCGATTTCGTCGTCATGAGTGCTCCTTGATCGGAGCGCAAATCATAGCGAAGCATCGTGACGCGCTTTGTAACAGGACGTGTCATCTTTGAACGTCCTGCGTAAACGGTTGTGGGATCATTTGCGCCTACTTACATATGCTCCGCGCCCATGACCGACATCAACGCTCTGTTGCTTCCGATCCCCGGCGACGCGCCTTGCGGCGTCGACCTGGTGTTTTCGCCCGAGTTCGACGCGATCCGCGAGGCGCGCCGTCACGACGATCCCCAACTCGACCAAGGCGATTGGGTCATCGACCTGAAAGAGGCCGACTGGCCCGAGGTGGCGCGCATCTGCTCGACGGTGCTGCGCGAGCGCAGCAAGGACATCCGCATCGCGTCGTGGCTCGCGGAAGCCTGGGCCAAGACGCGCGGCTTTGCGGGGCTGCGTGACGGCTATCTGCTCATCGACGGGCTGTGCCGCGACTACTGGGAAGGGCTGCATCCCGTGCCGGAAGACGGCGACGTGCAGCAGCGTGTGGGCAATCTGGCGTGGCTGCTGTCGCGATCGCAGCAGCTCATCGGCGAGATTCCGCTGACCCAGGCCGATGGCGCGCGCTACGGCGCGGTGCTGTGGGAGGCGGCGAGCCAACTCGCCAATGCCGTCAAGCGTACGCCGGACAACGCCAATGAATTGACGCGCGGCAAGCTGACGCTGGACCGGTTCGACGCCGCGCGGCGCGATACGCCGCCGTCGTTCTATTCCGAGCTGGACACGCAGCTCGAAGGTTGCTCGCAGGCGCTGGCGCAGCTGGAGCGCACGCTGGACGAGCGGCTGGGCGACGAAAGCCCGGCGTTCTCCCGTGTGCGCGAGTCGCTGCGCAATGTCACGGAACTGGTGCACCGCTTTGCACGCGACGCGGGCCTGCTGGTCCGTGCCGACCTGGCGGCCGCACCGCCGCCCGCGGCGCCCGCACCCGCCGTTCCCGTTCGAGTGGAGCCCACCTTGCCCCCCGCCGATCACTTTCCCGCAGTCGATACGCCCGCGCATGGCGCGCAGCCGGCCGCCGTGCGCGGTCCGATCCAGACCCGCGAACAGGCGCTGGCGCAACTGCGCGAGGTGGCTGATTTCTTTCGCCGCACCGAGCCCCACAGCCCGGTCGCCTACCTGGCCGACAAGGCCGCAAGCTGGGGCGAGATGTCGTTGCACCTGTGGCTGCGCACGGTGGTCAAGAACGACGAGACCCTCTCGGGCCTGGAAGAACTGCTTGGCATCAAGAAGGCCGGCGAGGGCAGCTGAGGCGGCCCTCGGCGCGCGCCCTCAGCGCGCCGCGCGGAATTCGATCCGCCGGTTCTTGGCGCGGCCTTCGGGCGTGGCGTTCGTGGCCACCGGTTGATCGGGGCCGGCGCCCATCGCCTCAAAGCGCGATGCCGGCAATCCCTTATCGACCAGATAGTCGCGCACCGCGTCTGCGCGCGCCTGGCTCAGCGCCAGGTTGGTGCTGCGGCTGCCCGAACTGTCGGTGTGGCCGATGATCTGGATCTTGTCGGCACGCAGCTTCGGCACGGCATCGGCCACCCGGTCCAGCAGCTCGCGGCCGCGTGCGGTCAGGCGCGTGCTGCCCGTCTCGAATTCCACCACGCGATTGCTGAGCAGGTTGTCCAGCACGTCCTGCTCGTCCTTGTCCGCCGACACGCGCAGGCCGTTGACGATCTTGTAGGTGGGGTTGAGCGAGGTGGCGAAGGTGCTTGCGATCTGCTGGCGCGAGGCTTCGTTGTCCACCTCGCCGCGCAGCCGGATCTGCGTGCCGTCGATCTCCAGCTGTCCGCGGTTGATCTGCTTGAGCGGACTGTCCAACAGCTTGCCGACGTGTTGCGACCAGTTCGGCGGGGCGACGACGCCGCCCACGTCGATGCGGTCGATCACATTGCCCACGCCATACACCTTTTGCAGCCTTTGCAGCACGTCGGCCTTGGTGGCTTCGTCGGGCACCGCGCCGCTGGCGACCACCTGGCCGGGTTGGGGGATGACGTTGGCGGGAACGACCGTTGCCGCGTCCTGGGCATGCGCCGCCCAGGAGCAGGCCGCGGCCAGGACCAGAGTGAGTGTGCGCATGTCCTAGGCTCCGATGAAGACTTCGCGGTAGGTCTCCAGCGCCTGGCGCAGAGACAGCCGCTGTTGATCCAGATAGCTCGACAGCTTGGCCAGGCCGTGGCTGGCGCTGACGTGGTCGCGCACCCAGGGGGCGGCGTCCAGCATGATGTAGTGCTGCGACAGCGTCTGCGGCGTCGACAACAGCGTCGCCAGCGTCTGCGGTGACGCGCCGCGAAAGCCCACCACCAGCCGGTGCTTGCCCGCGATATGGCCGATGAACATGGCGATTTCGAAGTCGGCGCGGTTCAGGAAGGGCGCGATCAGCGTCATCCAGTACGTTGCCACCAGATTGATGTAGAGCGGGTCGTCGGGTAGCGGGAGCGCCAGTCCGGTGTCCAACTGCGACGAGCCGCTGGACATGACCGGCGTGAGCAGGATGCCCAGCGCCAGCACGATGTCGTGCATGTTGGCGGCGTGGCCGTTGCTGCGCAGCATCGCTTCCACGCGCTCGAGCGTCTGCAGGTCGATGAAGGCATCAAAGCCGTCGTCGGCGGCGGTGCGGATTTCTCCTTCCAGGCCGTTCAGCGTCTGCAACGCATCGGCGGGGTCGCCTTCCTGCATGAGCTGCGACGCGGCAGCCCCCATGCGATTCCACATCCGGCTGAAGGCCAGCGGACTGCGCGCAATGAAGTCCAGCGGGCGCGACACCTCGACGGAGGTCGCGCTGATGAACGGGAAGCGCCGTCCGGACTGGTCGCGGCTGGGCTGCAGATGGCCCGCGATGGCCAGCTTGCCGCGTGAACCCAGCACCGCGAAGGGCACCGGCTGCGCCTCGTCGTACAGCGTCTTCCAATGCGGATCCTGCGCCAGGATCTCCATGGTGTTGGCGACCCAGGCGTCCAGCGTCGCCATCAGCTGCGGGTGCGAGGTGTTCTTGACGAAGTCGCCACGCGACGGAATCTTGCCGAAGTAGGCCGTGCGGAAAATAGGGGACTGCGGATTGCTCATTGCTGCACTCCGGCAGCCGTCGAGGCGACGGAAGGTTGAGGGGAGGCGCCCGCGACCGTGGCGGGCAGACGCAGGTTGCGCAGGCCCTGGCTGCCGGGCTCGGCGGCGCCGGCGCTGGCCGCCTGGGTATTGCTGATGATGCGCAGCCGGACCGGCACGGTGATGTTGGACTTGGTCCAGCTCATCTCGAAGCTGCCGTCCTGGTTGGGCTTGCGCTGGGCGCCCGAGATCAAGCGTTCCAGGCCGAAGCGGCCGGGCTCGTTCACGATCTCGACCACCGTGCCGTCGAAGGCGGTGGCGGTGATGCGCGCGCCGGGTGCGCCCTGCGCGTTGGGCCACACGAAGTTGACCCATTGCGGCGGCGTGTTGCGGTAGCGCAGTTGCTGGCCGTCGATCTCGATCGTGTACTCGGTGACGCCGCCCGCGGGTTTGGGCTGGATCTGGAACAGCGTCTGCGGCTGGCTGGCCGCGCCCGATCCGGCCGCGCCGCCCGACAGCGGCGCCACCCATTGCGCGAAGTTCGCGGTGAACGACGGCTGCAGGTCGATGCCCATGTCGCCCCACGTGCGCGCCGTGAGAATGTCACCGCGGCGCACCGTGAGGGGTCCCAGCGTTTCATTGACGTACTTGGCGATGCTGCCCTGCGGACCGAAGACCTGCGCGATCTCTTCGCTGCTGGCCTCGATGCCGGCCTTGGTCGAGAACGGATACTTGTCAGCCAGGTTCTGCGTGAAGCCCTGATAGACCTGCGCGTTCCAGACCTTGTTCAGCTCGGTCTGCGCGGGTTGCATGGCGACGGCGTAGCCCTGGATCAGCGGGCGCACCAGCAGCGGGCGCAGCGTCTCGCGCTGTGCCGGCGTCAGGCCGGCGAGCATCTGCTCGTCCACCAGCTTGAGCGCGTCCGCCAGTTCGGAGTCCTTGCCTTCCAGTGTCTGGCGCATCAGCAGCAGGGCGCCCGGGCCGGGATCGCCCTGGTTGTTGATCAGGTTGAACCGCGTCCGGATCTTGGACAGGGCGTTCATGTAATTGCCCAGCAGCGACTGGTTGTCGCGTTGGACCACCAGGCGCGCCACGTCGGAGAATTCGCGTCCCACCGGGCCCATCGGGATCTGTTCGCCGCCGGGCGCCGCCTCGGTCGGCTTGGGTTGGCCCTGGCGCAGGATCACGCGCTTGAACCAGGCGACGACGCCGGTCTGCGCCTGCGTGATGCCGGTGTTGATCAGCGACGGGTTGTCCCACGAGGTCTGTTCGTACGTGGTGTTGATGAGCTTGACCAGCGGCGAGTTCTGCGGATCGCCCAGGCGGTTCATGCCTTGCACCGCCTGATCGAAGCTGGTGAAGGGCTTGATGGTGACCCCGCGCAGCATCTTCTGCCATTCCTGCGCGTACTCGGTCTTGTACATCGTGGCCAGGCTCTTCTGGATCTGCTCGGGGCTGCCTTCCAGCGTGAGATCGTCGCGCGCGTTCACACCCAGCACCCAGTCGCTGGTCTGCACCTCGCGGCGCGCGGCTTCGCCGATGGCCGGCTCGATGTATTGCTCCCAGGCCTCGCGCGTGAACGTGCCCGGCACGGCGTAGCTGCCGGCCACGACCGCGGCATCGGCTTCGCCCATGATGCGGGCGACGGTCATCGCGGGGAAGCGCGTGGCGGCGCGCGCCTTCAGCGTGGCATAGGCGCGCTCGCGCGCCGGCATGCCCTGCATCACGCTGCGCAGGTTGCCGCGCGTGCGTTCCACCATGGCCAGATTGGTTTCGATCTGCGGCCAGTCCGCATCGGCGGCACGCGCCACGTAGAACGAGATCAGGCGTTCGGCGCTGCGGATCAACTGGTCGCGCGGCATCGCGCCCCGGTTGGTTTCCAGCCATCCGCGCCAGAATCGGGTGATCTGGTCGGACAGATGCGTGGGATCCA
>NZ_DIEJ01000141.1:14705-14862 GCF_002418565.1 Achromobacter sp. UBA5777
TGGGATCCACGTGTTCGCGGTTCGCCATCATCAGGTACGTCTTGAGCGCGTTGTAGGCATCGTCGACGTTGGTGGGCGAGGCGTCCTGGAACAGCGTGTTGCCGGCATTGGCGCTCACCGGCTGCGCCTGCGGTGGCGGCGCCGTGCGCGCCGCGCC
>NZ_DIEJ01000140.1:0-32714 GCF_002418565.1 Achromobacter sp. UBA5777
CAGCCGCCGCCCAGCGCCTTGAACAGTGTCGCCAGCGCCGCCTGGCGCTGCGCGCTGACGTCGATATAGGCGATCTGATCCGTGTAGGCGCTGCGTTGCGCGTCCAGATAACGCAGATGGCTGTCGACACCGCCGCGATAGCGCGCCTCGGACAACTGCATGGCGATCTGGCTGGATTGCGCCAGCGCCAGGCGCGAGGCCTCTTCGCGGCGCAGCGTCTCGGTGGCCACCAGCGCGTCGGACACCTCGCGAAACGCCGTCTGGATCGTCTTTTCATACTGCGCCACGGCGATGTCCTTGCGCACGGTGGCCAAATCCAGATTGGCCACATTGCGCCCGCCGGCAAAGATCGGCAGCGTGATCTGCGGCGCGAAGGACCACGCGCGCTGCCCGGATTCAAACAAACCCGACAGGTCCGCGCTGGAACTGCCGAACAGTCCGGTCAGCGAAATGCTGGGAAAGAACGCCGCCCGCGCCGCGCCGATGCTGGCATTGCGCGCCTGCAACTGATGCTCGGCGGCCAGGATGTCCGGCCGGTTTTCCAACAGCGCAGACGGCGCGCCCGCCGCGATCTCCTGCACCAGCATCGGGGCATCGGCCGTGCGCACGGGCAGGTACGGCGACAGGTCGCTGATCCCCACCAGCAGGCCGAGCGCATTGCCGGCCTGGCGCACTTCGCGGTCCATGCGTTCCATTTCCGCGCGGGACTGTTCGGTCAGGCCCAGCGCTTCCTGATAGTCCAGCGCCGTCGCTGTCCCCGCTTGACGCCGCTTGACGATCAGTTCCAGCGACGCCTCGCGGCTGGCGAGCGTCTGACGGGTGACATCCAGGCGGCGCTGCGCGCTGTCGCGGGCCACATAGGCCTGAATCACCTCGGCCACCAGGCTGATCTGCGCGCTGCGCGCCGTGGCCTCGGTTGACAGGTATTCCTGCAAGGCCGCGTCCGACAGGCTGCGCACGCGCCCGAACAGATCCAGCTCAAAAGCGGTGAGGCCCAGACCGGCCTGGTAGCTGCTTTGCACCGCCGACTCGCCGGTGGTGTTCAGATCGCCGGGGACGCGCTGGCGCGTGCCCGTGCCCTGCGCGTTGATGCCGGGCAGCCGGTCCGCGCGCGTGATCTGGTACTGCGCGCGGGCCGCCTCGATGTTCAGCAGCGACTGGCGCAGGTCGCGGTTGTTGGCCAGCGACAACTCGACCAGCTTGCGCAAGGCGTCGTCGGTGACGAAGGACTGCCAGTCCAGCGTCGCCGCGGCGGATTCGCCCGGGCTGGTCGACGCCAGGCTCCAGTTCTCACCAACCGGCGACGCCGGGCGTTCGTAGACGGGCGCCAGCGAGCAGCCTGCAAGCGCCGCGGTCAGCAGCAGCGCGGACATCCGCAGGGGAAACAAGGTCTGCAACATGAATTACTCCTGCACCGTGCGCGGCGTGGCATCGGGGGTGGGCGAGGACTTGGGCGAATCTTTGCCCCGCTTGCGCTGCACCAGCGACAGCACCCACACGAAGAAGATGGGGACGAAGATCACGCCCAGCAGCGTGGCGGTCAGCATGCCGCCGATCACGCCCACGCCCAGCGCGCGCTGGCTGGCCGCGCCCGCGCCGGAGGCCAGGGCCAGCGGCACGACGCCCAGGATGAACGCCAGCGACGTCATGACGATGGGACGGAAGCGCAGCTTGGCGGCCTGGATGGCGGCGTCGGCCAGCGAATGCCCCTGCTCGCGCAGGCTCTTGGCAAATTCCACGATCAGGATGGCGTTCTTGGCCGCCAGCCCGATGATGGTGATGAGCCCCACCTTGAAGTACACGTCGTTCGGCATGCCCAGCACCGTCACCGCCAGCACCGAACCCAGCGCGCCGATCGGCACGATCAGCATCACGGACGCCGGAATCGACCAGCTTTCATACAGCGCGACCATCAGCAGGAACACCACCAGGAACGCCAGCGCAAACAGCATCGGCGCCTGCGAGCCAGCGAACTTCTCCTGGTACGACAAGCCCGTCCACTCGTAGCCGATGCCTTCCGGCAATCCCGCCACGATGCGCTCGATCTCGGCCATCGCCTGGCCGGTGCTGCTGCCAGGCATCGCGTCGCCCGCGATCTTGAAGGCCGGATAGCCGTTGTAGCGGGAGATCTGCACGGGACCGTTTTCCCAGTCCGTCTTCACAAAGGCGCTCAGCGGAACCATGCCGCCCGTCTTGTTGGGCACGTTCAGTTGCAGGATGCTTTCCGGCGTCATGCGGTCACGTACGTCGGCCTGCACCACCACGCGCTGCAGGCGTCCGGCGTTGGCAAAGTCATTGACCGTGGCCGACCCATAGGCGGCAGAGATCGCCGTGCTGATGACGTCAAAGCCCACGCCCAGCGCCTCGGCCTTCTCGCGGTCGATGTCCAGGCGCAGCTGCGGCGCGTCAGCCAGGCCTTCCATCATGGCGTAGGCGATCACGTGCGAGCTGTTGGCCTGGGCCAGCAACTGGTTGCGAGCGTCGGTCAGCGCCGCACGGCCCAGTCCGCCCCGGTCCTGCAACCGCAGCGCGAAGCCGCCCGAGTTGCCGAGGCCTTCGATGGGCGGCGGGTTGACGGCCATGACCGCGCCGTCGTCGATCACTGCAAATTTCGCGTTCACGCTATCCGCCACGTCGGTGGCCGATTGGCCCTCGCCGCGCTCGGACCAGTCCTTGAGCGTGGGGAACGCAATGCCCGCGTTCTGGCCCGTGCCCGAGAAGCTGAAGCCCATGACGGTGAAGGCGTCGCCCATGGCATCCAGCGACAGCAGGTGCTGTTCGACGTCCGCCACCACCTTGTCGGTACGCATGTGCGTCGCGCCCGGCGGCAATTGCACGTCGACGATGACGTAGCCCTGGTCTTCCGGCGGAACAAAAGATTCCGGCACGCGCACGTACAGCACGGCCAGCACCGCGACGATGGCCAGGTAGATGACCATGTACCGGCCCGTGCGGCGCACCAGGCGCGTATTCAGCGCCTCGAAGCGGCCCGTCAGACGGTTGAAGACGCGGTTGAACCAGCCGAAGAAGCCCTTCTTTTCGTCGTGATGGCCCTTGGGGATGGGCTTGAGGAACGTGGCGCACAGCGCCGGCGTGAACGTCAGGGCAAGGAACCCCGAGAACAGGATCGACACGGCCAGCGACAGCGAGAACTGCTGATAGATCACGCCGACGGAACCGCTCATGAACGCCAGCGGCAGGAACACCGCGGACAGCACCAGCGTGATGCCGACGATGGCGCCGGATACCTGCTCCATGGCTTTGATCGTGGCTTCGCGCGGCGACAGCCCTTCCTCGGCCATGATGCGCTCCACGTTCTCGACCACGACGATGGCGTCGTCCACCAGAATGCCGATGGCCAGCACCATGCCGAACATGGTCATCATGTTGACCGAGAAGCCCAGCACCGACATCACTGCAAACGTGCCCAGCAGACATACCGGCACCACGATCGTCGGGATCAGCGTGTAGCGGAAGTTCTGCAGGAACAGGAACATCACCAGAAACACCAGCACCATCGCTTCCAACAGCGTGTGCACCACCTTCGTGATGGCCACGCTGACGAACTTGGACGTGTCGAATGGCACCGAATATTCAACGTCTTCGGGGAATGAGGCCGACAATTCTTCCAGGCGCGCATTCACGGCCTTGACGGTGTCGATGGCGTTGGCGCCCGGCGCAAGCTGGACGGCCGCGCCTACCGACTTCTTGCCGTTCAGGCGCGTTTCAAAGTCATAGCTCTGGCGTCCCACTTCCAGACGCGCCACGTCGGCCAGGCGCACGGACGAGCCGTCCGGGTTGGCGCGCAGGACGATGCGGCCGAACTCCTCGGGATTGTCCAGCGTGCCCTTCACGGCCAGCGTCGCGGTCAGTTCCTGTTCGGGCGCGCCGGGGCGGCTGCCGAAGCTGCCCGCCGGCACCTGCACGTTCTGCGCGGCAATCGCCGCGTTGACGTCTGCCACCGACAGGCCCAGACCCAGCAGTTTCTGCGGATCGATCCATACGCGCATCGCGGCTTCGGCGCCGAAGAACTGCACCTTGCCCACGCCGTTCACGCGGCGGATTTCGTTGTTGATGTGGCGCGCGGCGTAGTCCGACAGACCGACCACGTCCTTGTGCGCGTCATCGCCCTTGTACGTCAGGGCGTAGATCATCAGGAAGTTCGAACTGGCCTGCTCAACCTGCAGACCCTGCTGCGTCACGGCCGTGGGCAGGCGCGCCTCGGCCTTCTTGATGCGGTTCTGCACGTCCACCTGCGCCAGGTCGGGATCCGTACCCGGCTGGAAGGTGACGGTGATTTCGGCGCTGCCGCTCGAGCTGCTGGACGACTCGTAGTACAGCATGTTCTTCGCGCCGTTCAGCTCTTCCTCGATGACGCTGGTCACCGAATCGACCAGCACCGTCGCGGACGCGCCCGGATAGGTGGCGGCGATGGTCACCTGCGGCGGCGCGACCACCGGAAACTGCGACACGGGCAGCGACGGAATCGCCAGCAGCCCCGCGAGCGAGATGAAGATGGCCACCACCCAGGCGAAATTGGGGCGGCCAATGAAAAACTTGGACATGGTCTAACCTCGGATTTGCGCGCGATTCATGAGGGCCGCTTATTGCTTGGCGGACGCGGCGGCATCGCCGGCGGCGGCCACCTTGGGCTCGTTCGCGGGCGTCACGCTGACTTTCTGGCCGGGCACGGCGGCGCTGACGCCGCCCACGATCACCCGGTCGCCGGGGGCCAGGCCCTCGGTGATGTGCCAATCGCCGCCGCGCATCGTGCCTGTCTGCACCGCGCGGGTCTCCACGACGTCGTCCGCGCCGACCACCAGGACCTGCGGCTTGCCATCGGTGCTCCGCGTGACGGCGCGCTGCGGAACCAGGATCGCTTCCGGGTCCACTCCTTGATGCGTGCGCACCCGGACATACATGCCCGGCAGCAGCAGCACGTCGGGGTTGGCGAACTCGCCGCGCAGGGCCACCTGGCCGGTGCTGCGGTCCACGGCAATGTCCGAGAACAACAGGCGCCCTTCGCGCTGCTGGTCGGTGCCGTCGATCGTGATGGAGATGCTGGCGCCCTCGCCTTCGCCCAGGCTGCCGTTCTGCATGGCGGCGCGCATGCGCAGCATGTCGCCGACGGGCTGGTTGAAGTCCACGTACACCGGGTCCAGTTGCTGGATCGTCGCCATCGGCGTGGCCTCGTTCTGGCCAACCAGCGCGCCTTCGGTGACCTGCGCGCGCCCGATGCGGCCCGAGATGGGCGCCTTGACGGTGGCGTAGTCCAAATTGAGCTGCGCGGTCTCGACATCAGCCTGGGCCGAGCGGCGCGCGGCCAACGCGCTCTTGAGCGTGGTGTTGGCCGTGTCGAAGTCCTGCTGGCTGACGGCTTCGATCTTGACCAGGGGCGTGTAGCGCTTGACCACGGCCTGCGCGTCGGACACGGCGGCCTGGGCCTTGGCCAGTTCGCCTTCCGCACGTGACAAGGCCGCCTTGAACGGCGCCGGGTCAATGCGGAACAGCACGTCGCCGGCCTTGACGTCCGCACCTTCCACGAAGTTGCGGCTCAGCACGATGCCGGCCACGCGGGCACGGACCTCGGCCACGCGCATCGGTTCGACCCGGCCGGGCAGTTCGCTGATCAGCGTGTAGCGCTGGGGTTGCACCGCCACCGCCTGAACCGGACGCGGACCCGCCGCCTGCGGTTCACCGCCATCGGACCCGCCGCAACCGGCCAAGAGGATTGCCGTTGCCAACACCGCCAGGGGCAGCCGCCATGCTTGATTGACCTTCATTCACTACCCCCGCGCTGCGCGTTCTGAATTCAAAGAGACGCCGATGCTACCTGAAAGGACGATTTGAATCAATCTTGATTCATTTGCTGCTTTTAGGCTTAAATCTGACGGCTCACAAGTCTTTACTTGAAAAATCCGCGGAAGTTTGTACAAAGTGAATCGCCCATGATCCAATACCGGCCCAGGGATAACCACAAATGGGGAGGAGGCAATGTCTGAAGAGGCAGGCCACGAACGGCTGCTGGTCGCGCTGGCGCTGGCGATGGTGGATCAGCCGCGCGCGACCTTGCAGGAGCTGGCCAAGGCCGTCGGCGTCAGCAAGGCGACCTTGTACCGGTTCTGTAAGACCCGGGATCAGCTGGTGCTCCGCCTGATGACGCATTGCGCACAGGTCATGAAGCAGGCGCTGGCGGATTCGCACCTGGACACCGCCCCGCCCCGCACGGCGCTGCGCAGCCTGATCGAGCAGCACTTGGCGCACAAGGAATTGACGGCGTTCCTGATCTACAACTGGAAGCCCGATACGGAACTTGAGCCGGACATCATGAACAGCTGGTCCGGCTATCAGGAAACCCTGGATGCATTCTTTTTGCGTGGTCAGCGCGAGGGCGCGTTCCGCGTGGACATGACCGCCGCCGCGCTCAGCGAACTCCTGATCGGAATCATCACCAGCATGGTGGATGCCGAGCGGCGCGGCCGGATTGCGCGCATGGGCATCGCACAGGTGGCCGAACAGATGATGCTGCACGGCATCTCGGCCTAGCCGGCGGTTGTGCAAAAGTGACGCGGGGCGAGGCCCCGCGCCCGCTTATGCCGCCGTCACCGGGCGGCCGTAAAACGGATAGTTCGGATCGTTGTAGCCATGCGCCGATGCATGGCCCGGCGTCACCCACTCGTTCACGACCGTTTCGTCCTCGGGCGTGATCGTCACGTCCAGCGCCGCGTAGTAATCGTCCATCTGCGCCAGCGTGCGCGGGCCCGCGATAACGGCGGTGATGACGGGATTGGCCAGCACCCACGCCGTGGCGAAATGGCCCGGCTGCACGCCGCGCGCGGCGCTGTGCTGCACCAGCTTTTGTGCGATCTGCAGAGATTCCTCGCGGAATTCGGTGGCCAGGATGCGGCGGTCGCCGCGTCCGGCGCGCGTATCCGCCGCGGGCGCCTGGCCCGGCAGGTACTTGCCCGTCAGCACGCCACGCGCGATCGGGCTGTACGGCACCACGCCCAACCCGTAATGCTTGCACGCCGGCAGGATCTCGACTTCGGGTCCGCGGTTCAGCATGTTGTAGTACGGCTGGCACACCACCGGCTGCGGCACGCCGAGTTTTTCGCACAGACGCATCACCTCGGCGATGCGCCAGCCGCGAAAGTTCGACAGCCCGAAGCTGCGCAGCTTGCCCGCGCGGATCAGGTCGCCCAGCGCCCACAGCGCTTCTTCCAGGTTTTCTTCGTGGTAGTCGCGGTGCAGGTACAGGATGTCCATGAAATCCGTGCCCATGCGCGACAGGCTCTGCTCCACGCCGCGGATCAGCCACTGACGCGAGTAGTGCGCCAGATTCGGCCCCTTGCCGACCGGATTGCCGATCTTGCTGGCCAGCACCCAGTCGTTGCGCTGCCCCTTGAGCAGCTTGCCCACGACCTCTTCCGACCGGCCTTCGTTGTAGACGTCGGCGGTATCGATGAAATTCAGGCCGTGATCGCGTGCCGACGCAACGATGCGCGCAGCTTCGTCATCAGGCGTCTGCTCCCCGAACATCATCGTGCCCAGGCAGAGCGGCGACACCCGGAGATTGCTGGTTCCCAGTCGGCGGTAATTCATGGCGTGGTTCCTTGATCGGATGAAGGGATAAGGCGTGGCCGCGCGTCACCGCGCAGCCGAACGCCACATCTTGCCCGAAAAAACCTGACATGCCGCAAAACCCGGACGAGGATTGGGGAGTCAGAGACCGGAAGCGGTCTTACTGGTGTCAGACACCGGAATCAGTCTTACGGGTCTTAGACACCCGCATCCACCGCCGCCAGGATCTTCCCAAACAGCGCGTCCGCATGCGCGGAATTCAGCCAGCGCACGATCACGACCATCTTGCGTTCCGGTTCCACCCACGTGAACGAGCTGCCCGCGCCAACCCCAAAGAAGCTGGACGACGGCACACTGGGAAACACCTTGCCCTCGTGGTTCAGCCAGATCAGGTAGCCGTAGTACGGGGCGATGTCGCACGGGGTGCGCATGGCCTGCAGCCATTCACGCGACAGGATCTGCTTACCATTGGCCTGGCCGTCGTTCAGCAGCATCTGGCCGATCAGCGCCTGGTCCTTGGCGCTGATGGACATGCCGCCGCCCCAATGCGAGCCGCCGGGCACCGAGGGCATGCGCTGGCCGTCGATCTCCACCCAGGCGTTGTCGTAGCCGACCCATTGCCAGTCCTCGCTGCAGCCGATAGGCCGGGTGACGGCCTCGCGGAACACTTCCGGCAGCGGCTTGCGGAACAGATGCAGCAGCGCGTAGGACAGCTGATTGATCCGGACGTCGTTGTATTCCCAATACGTGCCGGGTTCCTGCAGCGGACGCGCATCGCCCTTCTTTCCGTCGGGCGGCACGCCGAAGGTGACGGCGCGATAGCGGTCCGCCTGGTCCGACACGCCGAAGCGTTCGCCTTCCCATTCGCTGGTCTGCTGCAGCAGATGCCGCCACGTGATCGACGCATTGCGGCCTTCGTCAAAGCCGATGCCCGGCACGCGCTTGCCGACGGGTTCGTCCACGTCCGGCAGCAGGCCGCGGTCATGCGCCACGCCGGCCAGGATGGCCAGGTACAGCTTGGCGACGCTGAACGTCAGGTCGGCGCGGTCCGGCTCGCCCCACTCGGCCACCGTCTTTCCGTCCACCACGACCACGCCGGACACCGGCCCGCGGTCATGGATGGGTCCGAGCAGGCGGTTCCAGGGCGGCGGATCGTTCAGGTGCACGCCGAAATTGCCTTTGACGCTGCGGTCCCAGGTCGATTCGTGGTCGTTGGCGAACTGGATCGCCTGCTGCATGAGCGTATTCATCGGTTCCCTCGTTGTTGTGTGTTCATTGCCCCGCGCGTTCCGGCGCGCGCGTCAGATATTCCATGGCCGCCTGCATCCCGCCCGAGCGGTGCGGGACGCCGGCCGCGGCCAGCCCCATCTCCACGCCCGCCAGCGTGCCGCATAGCGTCAGATCGTTGAAGTGCCCAAGATGGCCGATACGGAAGATGCGATCGGACAGTTTGCCCAGCCCCTGTCCCAGCGACATGTCGAAGCGGTCAAGGATGACCTTGCGCAGCGCGTCGGCGCTGTGCCCGTCAGGCATCAGCACGGCGGTCAGCGCCGGACTGTGCGCGGCCGGGTCCACGCTCAGCAGCTCCAGCCCCCAACCCGCCACCGCCAGCCGCGTGGCGCGGGCATGGCGCTCGTGGCGCGCGAACACCTGCGGCAGGCCTTCGGCCGACAGCATGGCCAGCGCCTCATGCAGGCCGTAAAGCAGATTGGTCGACGGCGTGTACGGAAAATAGCCCTTCGCATTGGGCCCGAGCATCTCGCGCCAATCCCAGTACGACCGCGGCAGACGCGCGGTCTCGGCCGCCGCCAGCGCGCGCGGCCCCACCGCGTTGAACGACAGGCCCGGCGGCAGCATCAGGCCTTTTTGCGAACCGGCCACCGTCACGTCCACGCCCCATTCATCGTGGCGGTAGTCGATCGAGCCCAGCGACGAAATCGTGTCGACCATCAACAGCGCCGGGTGCCCGGCCTGGTCGATGGCGGCGCGCACCGCGGCGATGTCGCTGGTGACGCCGGTGGAGGTCTCGTTGTGCACCACGCACACCGCCTTGATGCGGTGCTGCGCATCTTCTGAAAGCCGCGCGCCAATCACGCCGGCATCGACCGGATGACGCCAGTCGCCCTCGATGTAATCCACTTCCAGCCCCAGCCGCCCGGCCAGCTTGCGCCACAGGCTGGCGAAGTGGCCGGTCTCGACCATCAGCACACGATCGCCCGGCGACAGCGTGTTGACCAGCGCGGCCTCCCACGCGCCGGTGCCCGACGCCGGAAAGATCACGACGGGCGACTCGGTCTGGAAGATGTGCTTGAGGCCCGACAGCACCGCCTTGCCGAGTTCACCGAACTCCGGTCCGCGGTGATCGATGGTGGGCAGGTCGATGGCGCGCAGGACCCGGTCGGGCACGTTGGTGGGTCCGGGAATCTGCAGGAAATGCCGGCCGGACGGGTGGGTGTTCAGCGTGAGCATGCGTGGCCCCAATGTGGACGGTTTGTATACCAAGGCGGCTATGCGCAGCGTTCAGGCAGCGCGCGGCGGCCTGGCGGACTTGCGGCATGCGCCACTCTATCCCATTGTTTTTACGTCGATAACCTAGGGTATACACCCATCAAAACGACAGCAAAGACAGGTTTATAGTCTGCGAAAACAAGGGGAATTTTTGTATACCAATGCGCAGCGATCCTAGCTTCTTGCCGGATCATGCCGAGGCCGTTGCCTCGTCCGATCTCACGCCCGACTCCGCCCCGACGGCCGCTCGCGCCGCCGGCGACGGGCGCACGCTGGCGGGATCGGCGGCCGGATCGCTACGCGAACGCATCATCCAGGGCGAGTTCCCGCCCGGCACCCGGCTGAACGAACGTGCGCTGTGCGACCTGCTCGGCGTGTCGCGCACCCCGCTGCGCGAAGCGTTCCGCGTGCTGGCCGCCGAGGGCCTGGTGAAGATCGAACCGAACCGCGGCGCGCAGGTGGTGGCGCTGTCGGAAGCCAACATCCGCGAGGCCTTCGAAGTGATCGGCGGCCTGGAGGCCATGTCGTGCCGGTTTGCGTGCGAGCGCGCGACCGACGTCGAGATCGCCGAGATCCGCGCGCTGACCTACGAAATGATGGCCAGCCACGCGCGCCATGACCTGCCGACGTACTTCCGCGTCAACCGCGAGATCCACGAACGCATCAGTCTGGCGGCGCACAACAGTTTGCTCAAACAGCTTTACGACGCGCAGAACGCGCGGATCCAGAACCTGCGCTTCGTCTCGAACGAAGACCGGCAGAAATGGGATCTGGCGATGCGCGAACACATAGAAATGGCGGAGGCCCTTGCCGCGCGCGACGCGGACCGGCTGGCAGCCATCATGCGGCAGCACCTGCAGCGCAAATGCGACGCGGCGCTCAAGAGCCGGAGCGAGACGATAGATACGCAACACATGTAGTGTCATCAAGAGGAGCCTTCACCATGGCTGATAGTCGCTTCACACCTTGCTGCTTCACCCCCGCTACTTCTGCGCTGTCCTTCCGCCGTTCCACGCCGCTCAAGGCCCTGGCCGCCGCCCTGCTGGCCTGCGCCGCGCTCGCCACCCAACCCGCGCTTGCCGGCAAGAAGGACGACACCCTGCGCATGGCCTACGATCAGGCGCCGGAAAGCGTCGATCCGTATTTCAACAACGTCCGCATCGGCGTCATCATTGCCGCCAACGTGTGGGACACCCTGCTCTACCGCGACCCCGTCACCAACGAGTACAAAGGCCAGCTCGCCAAAAGCTGGAAGCAGGTCGACGACAAGACCATGGAGTTCGAGCTGCGTGAGGGCGTCAAATTCCACAACGGCGAAGAGTTCGACGCCGACTCCGTGGTTTACACGCTGAACTACGTGGCCGATCCGAAGAACAAGGCCGTCACGCAGCAGAACGTGTCGTGGATCGACAAGGTCGAGAAGATCGACAAGTACAAGGTGCGCCTGACCACCAAGGAGCCCTTCCCCGGCGCCAAGGAATACCTGTCCACCACGGCCGCCATCCACCCGGCGAAGTATTACCAGGAGGTCGGCCCCAAGGGCATGAACGCCAAGCCGGTGGGCTCGGGTCCGTACAAGGTCGTCGACTACCAGCCCGGCAAGTCCATCACGCTGGAACGCAACGCCGACTACTTCAAGGATTCGCCCAAGGCGCAGCCCAAGATCGGCAAGGTCGTCATCCGCTTCATCCCCGACCGCCAGACGCAGATGGCCGAAGTCATCTCGGGCGGCGAAGACCTGATCATGAGCGTGCCCAAGGACCAGGCCGAACAGCTGGGCGGCATGCCGAACCTGCAGATGGTCACGGGCAACACCATGCGCATCGTGTTCATGCAGATGAACATCCTGGAAGGCACGCCCGCGCCGCAGCTGAAGGACGAGCGCGTCCGCCGCGCGATCATCCACGCGATCGACCGCGAATCCATGCTCAAGAACATCGTGGGCGAAGGCGGCGGGCTCATCAACACCATCTGCACGCCGTCGCAGGTGGGCTGCACGCAGGAAGGCGCGCCGACCTACAAGTACGATCCGGCGCAGGCCAAGAAGCTGCTGGCCGAAGCGGGCTACCCGAATGGCTTTGACATCGACATCGTCGCGTACCGCGAACGCAACCAGACCGAAGCCATCATCAACTACCTGCAGGCCGTCGGCATCCGCGCCAAGCTGAACTTCCTGCAGTACGCCGCGATGCGCGACATGATCCGCGCGAACAAGGCGTCGCTCACGCACCAGACGTGGGGCTCGAACCTGGTGAACGACGTGTCGGCGTCCACGCCGGTGTACTTCGCCTTCGGCAGCGACGACATCACCCGCGACCCGAAGGTGCGCGACCTGCTCAAGAAGGGCGATACCACCATCGAACCCGGGCCGCGCAAGGCGGCCTACAAGGAGGCGCTGGACATCATCGCGGAAAAGGCCTACGCCGTTCCCCTGTGGACGCTGCCCGCCTACTACGTCGCCACCAAGGACGTGAACTTCAAGCCCTACTCGGACGAGCTGGTGCGCTTCTGGGACATGAGCTGGAAGTAAGGCGCGGTCCGCGCCGGGCGGGCTTCGCAAACGCCCGGCGCTGCTGAACAGAGAGGAAGTCCTATGCTTTATTTCACGCTGAGGCGCCTGGGCCTGGCGGCGCTGGTGGCGCTGACCGTGTCGATCCTGGCGTTCCTGCTGCTGCACCTGTCGGGCGACCCGGCGCTGGCGCTGGCCGGCGAAGGCGCGCGGCAGGCCGACATCGACATGATCCGCAAGACCTACGGGCTGGACCGCCCGATCATCGTCCAGTACGCCGACTGGCTCTGGCACATCCTGCAAGGCGACTTCGGCACGTCGGTGTACTTCAAGACCGAGGCCGGACCGCTGATCCTGTCCAAGCTGGCGACCACACTGAAGCTGGGCATGGCGGCGCTGGCGTTCGCGCTGTGCATCTCGATTCCGCTGGGCGTGCTGGCCGCGCTGTACAAGGGCAGCCTGATCGACCGCGTCTGTCTGGCGATCGCGGTGCTTGGGCAGGCGCTGCCGAACTTCTTCTTCGCGCTGATCCTGATCATGCTGTTCTCGATCTCGCTGCGCATCCTGCCGGTGTCGGGCAGCGGCACGTGGCAGCATTTCGTCATGCCTGCGATCGCGCTGGGCTATTACGTCGCGCCGGCGTTCATGCGCCTGATCCGCGCCGGCATGATCGAGGTGCTGAGCGCCGACTACATCCGCACAGCGCGGGCCAAGGGGCTACCCGCCCGCAAGGTCATCTTCAAGCACGCCCTGCGCAACGCCATCGTCCCGGTGGTCGCGCTGGCCGCCGTGCAGCTGGGCTACCTGCTGGGCGGCTCGGTAGTCATCGAGACCATCTTCGCGCTGGACGGCCTGGGGTATCTGGCCTATCAGAGCATCACGTACAAGGACTATCCGGTCATGCAGCTGATCGTGCTGCTGCTGTCGGTGCTGTATGTGCTGCTGACGCTTGCCGCCGACGTGGCCAACGCGTGGCTCGATCCGCGCATCCGGGTGTCCTGACATGAACACGCCTACGCTCACCCCCGCCACCCCCGCCGCGGCCCCGTTGGAACTGTCTGCCTCCACGCTGCGCTGGCGCCGCCTGCGGCGCAACAAGGCGCTGCTGGCCGGCGGCGGCATCCTCTTCGTCATCGTGCTGATCGCGCTGCTGGCGCCGTGGATCTCGCCCCACGATCCCTATTTCCAGGATCTGGCCTACCGCACCGCACCGCCCGTCTGGTACGAAAAAGGCACCTGGCTCCACCCGCTGGGCACCGACCAGCTGGGACGCGACTACATGTCGCGCCTGTTCTACGGCGCACGCATCTCGCTGCTGATCGGCATCAGCGTCGCGCTCATCTCGGGCCTGATCGGCACGGCGATGGGCATGGCGGCCGGCTACTTTGGCGGCAAGGTCGACATGGCCGTGTCGTTCCTCATCACCACGCGCCTGTCCATGCCGGTCATCCTGGTGGCGCTGGCCACCGTGGCCATCGTCGGCGGCTCGCTGTGGGTGGTGATCCTGGTGCTGGGCCTGCTCAAGTGGGATCGCTACGCCGTCGTGATGCGCAGCGCCACGCAGCAGGTGCGCTCGCTGGAATACGTGGCCGCCGCGCAGGCCGCCGGCGCCAGCACGTGGCGCATCGTCTGGGGCGAGGTCCTGCCCAACGTCGTGCCGCAGCTCATCGTGATCGCCACGCTGGAAGCCGCCAGCGCGATCCTGCTGGAAGCCTCGCTGTCCTTCCTGGGCCTGGGCGTCCAACCGCCGCTGCCGTCGTGGGGCTTGATGATCTCCGAGGCCAAGGCCTACATGTTCTTCTCGTTCTGGCTGATCGCCATTCCCGGGTCGGCGCTGGCGCTCTTGATCTTCGCGATCAACCTGGCCGGCGACGGACTGCATCAACTCCTGACGCCTGAAGAGAGGGCCTGAGCATGAACGGCACCGATATCGTCCTGGACGTGCAAGGACTGACCGTCGACATCGCCACCCCGCGCGGCCCGCTGCACGCGGTGCGCGACGTGTCGTTCCAGGTCAAGCGCGGCGAAACGCTGTGCCTCGTGGGGGAATCGGGCTGCGGCAAGTCGATGACCTCGCTGGCCATCATGGGTCTCTTGCCCAAGGCCGCACGGCGCAGCACGCGCCGGCTGGCGGTGCTGGGCGAAGATCTGTCAAAAGCCCGCGGGCGGCGCGTCAACGCACTGCGCGGCAGCAAGATGGCGATGATCTTTCAAGAGCCCATGACGGCGCTCAACCCCGCCTACGCCATCGGCGAGCAGCTCACCGAACACTACATCCACCATTGCAAGGCGAGCAGCCAGCAGGCGCGCGACCGGGCCGTGGAATTGCTGGAGAAAGTCGGCATCGCGTCGGCCGGCCAGCGGCTGGGACAGTATCCGCATCAGCTCTCCGGCGGACTGCGCCAGCGCGTGATGATCGCGATGGCGCTCATGTGCGGCCCTGAACTCTTGATCGCCGACGAGCCCAGCACCGCGCTGGACGTCACGATCCAGGCGCAGATCCTGCGGCTGCTGGCCGACCTGCAGGCGGAACTGGGCATCGCGATGGTGCTGATCACGCACGATCTGGGCGTCGTCGCGCGCATCGCGCGGCAGGTGGCGGTGATGTATGCGGGGCAGATCGTCGAGGAAGGCCCCGTTGCCGACATCTTTGCGACGCCGCATCACCCCTACACGCAAGGGCTGCTGGGCTGTATCCCCGTGCCGGGCCGCACGGCGCCGGGCGAGGCGCTGGGCACCATACCCGGCGTGGTGCCTTCGCTGGTGGGCGACCTGCGCGGCTGCGCCTTCGCCGACCGCTGCCGCTATGCGCAGCCGCAATGCCGGCAGGCCGTTCCCGTCCACGGCCAGGCGACTGGCCAGCAATGGCGCTGCATCCTCAGCGCCGAAGGAGTTCCGGCATGAGCGCGCTGCTCCAAGCCGATGGCGTCAGCCGCCAATTCACGGTGCGCGCCGGCATGTTCCGCCCGCGGTCTACGCTGCACGCGGTCAATGGCGTCGATCTGGCGGTTGACCGGGGCGCGGTGCTGGGCATCGTTGGCGAGTCCGGCTGCGGCAAGTCCACCCTGGCGCGCATGCTGCTGGGGCTGACGCCGCCGACCGAAGGCGCCATCCGCCTCGACGGCCAGGACATCCGGCAGATGGACCGGCGCGCCCTCGCCCGGCGCGTGCAGCCCATCTTCCAGGACCCGTATTCGTCGCTGAATCCGCGCCGCTCCATTGCGTCGATCGTGTCGCTGCCGCTGGAGGTGCATGGCATCCCGAACCCGAAGATGCACAAGGCGATCGACATGCTCGAGCGCGTGGGCCTGCCGCCGCGGCTGGCCCACAACACGCCCGGGCAGCTGTCCGGGGGCCAGCGCCAGCGCGTGGCCATTGCGCGCGCGCTGGTCATGCAGCCCGAGCTCGTCATCTGCGACGAACCCACCTCCGCGCTGGACGTGTCGGTGCAGGCGCAGATCATGAACCTGCTGATGGACCTGCGGCGCGATTTCAACCTGACGTATGTGTTCATCAGCCACAACCTGGCGGTGGTCGAGCACATCGCCACCCACGTGGCCGTGATGTACCTGGGCCGCGTGGTGGAATCCGCGCCCACCGCCCGCCTGTTCCACGACCCGCGCCATCCCTACACGCAGGCGCTGCTGGCGTCGGTGCTGACGCCCGAACCCGGGCTGGGCATCCCCGACATGGGGTTGGGCCTGTCGTTTCCCGACCCGCTGCACCCGCCGTCCGGCTGCCCGTTCCATCCGCGCTGCCAGCACGCGATGGCGCAATGCAAGACCGAACGGCCTGCATTGACCGTGCGGGAAGGCGCGCTGGTCGCCTGTCACCTCTATCCGCCCGTCCCCTCGACTTCCAATGGAGCCACCCAGCCATGACCCGCGCACAAGCCATCGCCCAGGCGGAACACTGCTTTGATTCCGGCGCCTTCCGCACGCTGTTGGCGCGCCGCCTGGCGCTGCCCACGGAAAGCCAGAATCCCGAACGCGCCGCCGTGCTGGCGGACTATCTGCAGGACGAGATCCGTCCGGCGTTCGAGGCCCTGGGATTCACCTGCCGCACCCTGACGCATCCGAAGGCGCTGGCGCCGTTCCTGTACGCCGAACGGATTGAGGACCCGGCCCTGCCCACCGTGCTGGGCTACGGGCACGGCGATGTGATTCGCGGGCTGGAACGGGAATGGAAGGAAGGCCTGTCGCCGTGGTCGCTGACCGAGGCCGAAGGCCGCTGGTACGGCCGCGGCATTGCCGACAACAAGGGCCAGCACACCATCAACATGGAGGCGCTGCGGCTGGTGCTGGAGACGCGCGGCAAGCTCGGCTTCAACGCCAAATACCTGATCGAGATGGGCGAGGAAACCGGATCGATGGGGCTGCGCGAACTCTGCACCGAGCATCGCGACCTGCTGGCCGCGGACCTCCTGATCGCCTCGGACGGCCCGCGCCTGAGCGCCAACCGTCCCACCATCTTCCTGGGCGCGCGCGGCAGCCTGAACTTCGACCTCACGATCGAGGCACGCGCCGGTGGCCATCATTCCGGCAACTGGGGCGGGCTGATCTCCAACCCCGGTCTGCAGCTGGCCCACGCGATCGCCAGCATCGCCTCGCCCGTTGGCCAGATCCGCATCCCGGAATGGGTGCCGAAGGAACTGCCGCCGGCCGTGCGCCGCGCGCTGGCCGACTGCCAGGTCGACGGCGGCACGGACGGCCCCGAGATCGAACCCGATTGGGGCGAGCCCGGTTTGTCGCCCGCCGAACGCGTGTTCGGCTGGTGTTCGTTCGAAGTGCTGGCCTACAAGACCGGCAACCCCGACACGCCCGTCAACGCCATCCCGCCGCGCGCGTGGGCACGCTGCCAGTTGCGCTTCGTGGTTGGCGTCGACCCGGACGATCTGATTCCCGCACTGCGCCGCCACCTGGACAGCCATGGCTTTCCAATGGTCCAGATCTCGCTGACCCGCGAGTCCATGTTCCGCGCGACCCGCATCGACCCCGACGACGCCTGGGTTCGCTGGGCCGTGGATTCGCTGGAACGCACCTCGGGCGAAAAGACCGCGCTGCTGCCCAACCTGGGCGGTTCGCTGCCCAACGACATCTTCACCGACGTGTTGGGCCTGCGCACGATCTGGGTGCCGCACTCCTACCCCGGCTGCTCCCAGCATGCGCCCAACGAGCACCTGCCGCCGGAGTTGCTGCGGCAGGCGCTGGGGCTGATGACCGGGCTGTACTGGGACCTGGGCGCAGGCGGCACGCCGGAGATCAGAAGTCCCAGATGACCGGCACCCAGCGGAACGCGTTGCCTTCCACGGCGACGCGTCCCACCGAGGGGAACGGCAGGTGCGCCGCCACGAGCAGGCCCTTGTTTTCGGCCAGTTCGTTGAACAGCGTGAAGCGCACGCGGGCCGCTTCCTCGGGATCGTGTTCAAAGCCGTTGTGCCATTCGGGATGGTCGAAGGCGACCGGGAACACGGCATCGCCCGCAAACGTCAAGCGTTCGCCGCCGGAGACCAGGTCGACGACACAGTGGCCGGGCGTGTGGCCGCCGGTGTGACGCACGATGACGCCCGCCGCCACCTCGTGGCGGTCCTCGAAGACACGGATCTGATCGCGGTACGTTTCATAAAAGCTGGTCGCCGTCGAACGCAGCACGGCGGGCACCGGCTTGGGCATGACCGTCTGCGAAAAATCCGGCGAGGTCCAGAACGCAACTTCGGTGGCATTCACGTGGATGCGTACATCTTTTCGCAGGCGCTCCTTCACGCCGGGGACCAGCAGGCCGCCCACGTGGTCCATGTGCATGTGCGTGATGATGACGTCCGTCACGGACTCCAGCGGGATGCCCGCAGATTGCAACCGTTGCGGAAACTGGCCCGCCCGCGGAAAGCCCGAGAACTGGCCGCCCAGCCCCGCGTCGATGAGGATGGTCTGGTCGCCGCTGCGCGCGACCATCACGTTCAACGGCCAGTCGAAGGCGTCCGGCGGCATGAACATATGGTCCAGCCAGTTGGCCAGATCGGCCGGGTCCGCGTTGGTGGCCATCGTCGACGTGGGCAGCGGCAGCACGCCGTCGCTGACGACCAGCGCATCGATGTCGCCGATCTGCACGGCGTAGCGGGAGGGCACCAGATCAATGGCCTGGTGGGTAATGGGGTCCAAAGTGTCTGCGGAAAGCATGGCGAAATCTCCTTGAAGGCCGGACGGGCCGGCCGCAAACCGGCGCCCTCGCGCCGGGGATTGATGCAACGGGGGAATGAAGCAACCGCGCGTCAGCCGCGCAGGAAAGCCAGCAGATCGGCGTTGATGCGGTCCTGCATGGTGGCCGTCAGGCCGTGCGGCGCGCCCGGGTAATAGATGGCCTGCGCGTTCTTCACCAGACGCACGGCCTTTTGGGCCGAGTCGTGGATCGGCACGATCTGGTCGTCTTCGCCGTGCATGAACAACGTGGGCACGTCGATCTTCTTCAGGTCTTCAGTGAAATCCGTTTCCGAGAACGCCTTGACGCACTCGTAGGCATTCTTCTGGCCGCTCTGCATGCTCCACAGCCAGAACTGGTCCAGCTGGCCCTGCGACACCTTCGAACCCGTCCGATTGGCGCCGTAGAACGGCACGGCCAGCTCCTTGTAGAACTGCGAGCGGTCGCCCGCCACGCCGTCGCGGATGCCGTCGAACACCGACAGCGGCAGGCCTTCCGGATTGGAGGCCGACTTCAGCATCACCGGCGGCACCGCCCCGATCAGCACGGCGCGCGACACGCGCTTCGTGCCGTGGCGGCCGATGTAGCGCGCCACTTCGCCGCCGCCGGTGGAGTGGCCCACCATCGCGATTTGCTTTACGTCCAGCGCCTCGATCAACTGCGCCAGATCGTCGGCGTAGGTGTCCATGTCGTTGCCGTTGGACGGCTGCGATGAACGCCCATGGCCGCGGCGGTCATGCGCAATCACGCGAAAGCCATTGCGCGCCAGGAAGTGCAGTTGTCCGTCCCACGCATCCGCGTTCAGCGGCCAGCCGTGCGAGAACGTAACGACCGGGCCGGCGCCCCAGTCCTTGTAGTACAGCGTCGTGCCGTCTTTCGTGACGAAGGTGTTGCTGTTCATGGGAGAGCTCCGTTGGGGTTGGGAATTGCGCTGCGGGGCTGCTTGTGCGCCGATGGCAAAGGCGCTGCCAGCCAGGAGCGCGCTGCCGGCAAGCAGCGTGCGCCGGGCGGCGTTATACGAGTCGTTCATGGGGATCCTCAAGGTCGGAAGAGACAGTGAGGGCATCGTAGGACTGCGCCCGCGAGCGCGGTAGACACGGCGCGGGAAGCACGATGTTGTGCGATGCGCACCAATGCCGGCAGGAGGTTGCCGGCGTGCGCGAGACAGGCGCTATTCGGGCAGCGCCGAATCCCGATACGCCACGGCGATCATTGCCGTCAGCACGAAGGTCATGGCGACGCACGCCACCGCGCCCAATACGCCCTGCAGCGCCTGCACGCTCACGTAGTCATACATCAGCGGGAGCAGATCGTTGGCGGCATGCGCGGCCAGGACCAGCAGCACCAGGAACCCCAACATCAACGGCCAGCGCGGATAACGCATCGCGGCGCGCACCGCGCCAAAGCCATACTCACCTGCGAGCACGACGCGAGGCAGGCTCACGCTGTACATGGCCAGCCCGTACAGCACCGGCACCCACACCACCACCAGCAACGCGATCAGTACGCCGTAGAACAGCGGTTCGTTGGCGCCGCCCATCAGCATGTACAGCACATACGGCAGATCGCCGGTGGCGCGCGCAAGCGCCATGACGCCAACAACCAGCCCGCCCAGCAGCACCAGATGCCGGGCTTCCGAGTTGCCGCCGCGCGACGCGGCCGCATGCGCGGTTTCGCCGAGCAGAATGACCCGATGCCAGGCGTAGGTGGTGCGCGCGAGGGCGATCAGGCAGACGAGCGCCAGCGCGAGGATCAGCCAATCCACAAGCCCGTACAGCCGGGACGTCGTCAGCGCAAACGGCAACGTCAGCGTGAACACCGCCAGCGACCACGGCGCGGCGGCCAGCATGGCGCGGCCGTGCTGCCTGATGACGCCCACTGTCGCTGCGATGAAACGACCTGCTCCGGGTTGGCTGGACACGAGACTCCCTTGCTCAGAAATGATGGTGCTCGTTTATACCGCACGCCGCTTGTTCTCCCGATCCCATGACGCGTATCTCGGTTACCCTTGCGCACCTTTTTCTATTGCCGAGTCTTCATGAAGTCGCTTCCCGTCGCCGTTGCTGCCTTTGCCACCGCCCTGCTGCCCACGCTGGCCCACGCCGCATACACCCCCACCGAGATCGAACGTGCCGTACTCGAATACGGCATCCGCGAAGAACATGATGCCTTGCTCCGGGCCGACTGGCGCCTGCTGGGCCGGAGGTTGGACATATCGCGTGTGGACCCCGCGGATATCTCGGACATGTACGCCAAGGGTCCGACGGACAAGGCGCCTGCCGTGATCGAAGATTCCTTCGTGTTCAAGGCGACGATCGATGCGGCAGCGGCGAAGGCCGGCGTCGTGACGTTCGCCGGCACCCGCGGGGCCACCGTCCGCGCCACGCTGCCGGCAGGCGCGAAGCCCGCCAACGACCTGATGCTGACCTGCGCCAAGCTGGCCTTCGCCGATGGCCTCGCCACGTTTTCGCAATGTCAGAACTGGACGCCCGTCGCCGAGAAGACCGTCGCGGATTTTCGCGCCGACATCGCCGAATTTCTGCAGGGCAAGCCCGCGAAGAAGTACGTGGCCAAGTTCGTGATCGACTACTTCGTCGTCGCGGGCGACATGCCGGCCAAGGCCGGCTGCCCCGACGACCGCAAGGCCTGCGACCAGGCGATCCGCAAGACCGACATGACGCGCGCCGGCTATGCGGCCGTAACGGAACGCCTGAACGCCGCAGGCGTGCAGACGGGGCGCTAAGCCGCGCTCCTCAACTGCGCGCGGGTTCCGCGCGCGTGGGGTCGGCTTCGGCTTCTGCCTCGGCCTCCGCCCGGGCCTCCAGCTCATTGCCCAGCACCTCGGCTGAATCCTCGTTGCTGGCTTCCGGCTTCAGGCGGCGGCGCGTATGGCCCGCGGCGCGCGCGCTGTCGCCCTCGTCCGCACGCTCGGCCTGCACGTGCACGTTGGCCGCAGGCGCGAAGCCGCGCTTGTCCTGCCCGAAGTAGACCACCGTGTGCGGGTACGGCAGCTCGATGCCCGCCGCGTCGAAGTGCTTCTTGAGCAGGCGGTTGTAGCCGCGCTGCACCGCCCACTGCATGCCCGGCGTGGTCTTGATGAGGATGCGGATGGTCACGCCCTTGTCGTTGACCGCCGTGACGCCCGCCACCGTCATGTCTTCCAGGATCTCCGGTCCAAGCACCGAATCGGTCATCAGCTCGGCAAACGCCGCACGCAGATGCTCGATGGCGTCGTCCACGCTTTCGCGGTGGGCGATCGTGTATTCGCCCAGGTGATACGAGAAGTCGCGCATGTGGTTGGCCACCACGTCCACCGACGAGAACGGCACCAGATGGTAGCCGCCGTCCAGCGTGCGGATGCCGACCGAGCGGATGGTCATCTTCTCGACCGTGCCGAAAACACCTGCCACCTGCACCACGTCGTTTTCGTTCATCCCGTTCTCAAGCTGGATGAAGACGCCGGTGATGATGTCCTGCACCAGCTTCTGCGCACCAAAACCGATGGCCAGGCCGACCACGCCAGCGCCCGCGATCAGCGGGCCGACGTCGATGCCGATCTGCGACAGCAGCACCATCAGCGTCATCGTCACGATGACGATCAGCGCGGCGTTGCGGAACAGCGCCAGCAGCGTGCGTTCGCGCGCACTGGGCATGCCCCGCTCTTCACTTTGGCTGAGGCGATGCTCGATGATGCTGGCGATCACCGTCCAGGCCAGCATGGCGATCATCAGGACGATCACGATGTTCAGCACCACCTTGATCGCGGCGGCGCCCGCGTCCGACGCCAGCCAGCGCGACAGGTCAAAGGCCTGCCACGCGTCCAGGATCAGCAGCACGATGATGATGCGGATGATCCAGCCAACCACCTTCAGCGCAGCCGGCACATACGCGTTGACGCGTGCCTCCAGCAGCGGCAAGCGCCGCCGCAGGTCGTCCGACAGGCGGATCGGCTTGGCCAATACCGCGTTCAGCAGCAGGATAAGCAGGCTGCCCACGCCGATGACCAGCAGCGTCTGCGCCGTGGCGCGCGCCATGAAAGGCAGCGCGTCGGTCGGGTCGACCTGGCTGACCACGAGCAGGATCGTGAAATAGAGGATGCCCAGCACGTGCCAGATGCGCGACAGCAGCCGCAGCCGGGATCCCATGAACGTGGCCGCGCCCGCGGCCCGGCGGTCCAGCCGTTCGCGGACCGCCTGGCGGTTATGCCAGATGACACGTACGGCGTAGATGTACACCGCCAGCATGATGAGCATCGTAGTCAGCCTGCCCAGCGCCGGCGACAGCGCCGCCGCCATCACGGGTCCGACCACCAGCGTGCCGTAACCGGCCGCCGCCACGATGCGCACCAGCCACGCGTTCCAGTACTTCGCCAGCTCGTCCGACATCGGCAACAGGCGCAGATGCGGATGGCGCACCGCGAACACCGTGCGGATCAGCACCTTTACGATCTCCACCGCCACGAAGGCCTGCAGGAACAGCGAGGCCAGTCCATCCAGCGTGCCGCGCCCCGGCGTGCTCCACAGCGCCGCCGCGCCACCTGCCATCGCGGCCAGCAAGACGACGGCGACGTCGATCGCCAGCGCACCCACGATCGCGCCCGCACGGCGCGTGAGCACCTTCATGGACGCCGGCTTGCCCCGAACGGGGGCCGGCCCGGTTTCGCAACCGTGCTCGGCCACCCAGCGGTCGATCCGCGTATAGATGCGCATGGCGATCATGCGCAGCAGGATGAAGGCGATGATGGTGGCCGCGGCAGCCAGCGCCAGCGGCAGCAACGCGCTGCGCGCCGTGCCGCTGTCCATGCGCAGATTCTGGCCCGAGGCCAGCGCGCGCATGTCATCAACGCCCTGTCCCATGTCGGCCGCGACGCCGGTCAGGAACCGCTGAACGCCATTGGCCATGCGCTCCTGCAACGTCGGCTCGGCGGGCGTTGCGGGCGTCTGTTTCGCCGTCGCGGTCTTGGCTGGCGTTGGGCCGGCGGTGGCCGGCTTGTCTCCGGCCGCCTGCGCGCGCAGTTGGTCGATGAGGGCCTGGCGCGCTTGGGGGTTGTCCAGCAGATCGGCCAGCGCGGCAGGCGTCAGCGCCGAGGCCGCGGGGGCCGGCTCAGCCGCCGCGGCCGGGGTCAGCAGCGGAAATGCGGCCATGGCCGGGGAGTACCAGAGGAACGTTAAACAACTCAGCATCGCCGCCAGCAGCCAGGCCGCCAGCCAGGGCCTTTCCCGTCTGCGCCGCCAGGAGACGGCGGCATGGTGGCGGGATGGAAGGGATCGGGATGCTGTCGTTGCGGATCGAACCACTAATAAATCTCCTGTGCGATCAGGGCATGGACGCCGGGAAAAAAAAGAAGCCGGCGACGGGGGTCGCGGCTTGAGCGATGGCCACATGATAAAGCCCCGGGTCTGTCCCCTTTAGCGACGGCCTGCTTTATCGCTGGAAGCAATAAACAAGCGGCAATTAATTCGTTGGTCCGGACGGCCTGAGTGTTTAGAGTCCATCGCCGCCATGCCCGCGCCATATTCCGACAGGCGCGCGCCCAACCAAGAGTCCGCTTCATGACCACCCGATTCCAAGCTGCACGCCGCAACACCCTGCTCGCCCTTGCTCTGGCCGTCGCCGGCATGGGCGCCGCGCAGGCCGACCAACGTGTCATCCGCATCGTCGTGCCCTATGGCACCGGCGCGGTCCAGGACACCATCGCCCGCGCGATCGGTGACGAACTGGGCCGCGCGCTGGACGCCTCCATCGTGATCGAAAACCGCGCCGGCGCCGGCGGCACCGTGGGCACCGCCCAGGTCGCCCGCGCCAAGCCAGACGGCAACACCCTGGTGCTTGCCGCCGCCAGCCACAACATCGCCGGGTATCTCTATAAGAACCTGAGCTACGACCCCTACAAGGACTTCACGGGCGTCGCCTACATCGGCAACACCGGCTACATCATTCTTGCGTCCGCCTCGCTGAACGCCAGGAACACCGCCGAATTCATCCAGGCCGTCAAAGCCAAACCCGGCGCTTACGATTACGCGTCGGCCGGCAACGGGAGCGCCTCGCACCTGGGCATGGCGTCGTTCCTGACCGCCGCCGGCGCGCAGATGCAGCACATCCCCATGAAGTCCACCGGCGACGCCGTGACCGAACTGCTGGCCGGCCGCGTCCAGGCCGTCACGGCCGCCACCATCGGCGTGACCGCTTACCGCAACGACCCGCGCGTCACGTTCCTGGCTTACACCGGCAAGACCCGTTCCCGCTTCGCCCCCGACCTGCCCACCGTCGCAGAAAGCGGCCTGCCCGGCTACGCGTTCGATTCCTGGCTCGGTTTGCTCGCCCCTGCCGGCATCGCCGCGGCAGACCGCGACAAGATCAACACCGCGGTCAACAAGGTGCTGGCCGACCCGAAGGTGCAATCGCGGTTGGCGTCGCTTGGCGTCGAAGCCGAGGCCAAATCCGCAGCGCAGTTTCAGGCGCTGCTGAAGGCGGATTTTGAAGCGGCAGGAAAGGTGGTGAGCGCTTCCGGGGCGCGGGTGGAGTAGCCCTGATTCTTCGTTAAGCCAAGGTGTCGATCAAGCGCTGCAAACGCTGAATCGTGTCATCGAGTTCCAGCACCAAAAAATTGGCCGGAGAGATCACACCCGCCGTTTCATAGAAGTCGCCTTGCCGCGTCGTCTTATCCGCATACTCCCGTGCCACCACCAGATCCGGGGATGTCACGCCTTTTGCGTCAAGGTGTGCGACCTGTTTTTTCAAGTAGTCGATCTGGGCAGTGAGATGCTGATGCGGATCAGCACCCGAAGCCACCGGTCCGGTTTCGGGTCGCACGGGGCACGGCTTTACCGGTTCAAGGGTGTACACGATCTGTTCCACGACATTGGTCATGGAACAGCGGGCTTCAAAACGTGCCTGTTCGTCCAAATCCCGATAGGCCGGGAAATAGAAGAACGAAATCTTGCGGGTCTTGAACTCGACGCCCAGTTCGCTATTGGCCGAATAGCGCAGGCCCCAGTGGGGACAGCTGGGGGTCTGATACTGATACCTGGGCAATGCGTCCGTATCAACGTCCGATGAAAAGAACCGGAACGTATGCTCGTTAAAGCATATGTTGTTGTTGTGAAAGGGATTGGCGAAATTTGCGGTCGTGGTGAAGTAGGGAACGACGAGCTTGAATTGGCCTTCGGGTTTCAAAACCCTATAGACCTCGCTCAGGACATTGAAAAACCCGTCAAGGGTCAAGTGCTCAAGCGCGTGTGAAGAAAACGCGAAGTCAATGCTGTTGTCTTCAAACGGGAGCTTTTCCTTGTTCAGATCCAGCACGATATCCGCGTCGCTCATGGCCGAGAAATCAATGCCAATCGAGCCGGCCATTTTTTTGCGACCGCATCCAATATCTATGGAATTCATATATTTGCCCAGATCAAATCTGTTGGAATCGACCGCCGGAGGGCGCGAGGCCTCGTCGTTGCAACCACAACCATCCCACGGACATTGCAGGAAGCGTAGCCACATTTTGTGACGCCTAAGCGATCACATGATGGATCCAACAGCAGGAGGGCCGTCGACCTCACACGCCCGGCTGGCGCCCAGGCGGATGATGCAAAGCGCTTTTCAAGCTTCGGGTCGCCGACGCATCCCGTCCAGCAATAAATCCGTGATGAACTCCGCCACCGCCTGCTGCCTGGCCGCGTCGGGCATCAGCCGAGCGAAACGTTCGATGATGGCAATAAGCGACTGACCGAACCACTCGGGCGAAATCTCGGGGCGGAAGAGTCCCGCCTGCTGCTCCGACCGGACGTTTTCGGCGATCAGGATCACCAGTTCGTCCTTGAGCGCCTCGGCCGCCTCGGCCTGAAAGAAGCCGATGCGCGTGAGATTTGGGTCTTCCTGCAGGATGGCAAGCAATGTCCCGATACCCTGCCGGATGCGGTTGACCAGCGCTTCGCCCTGCAGGTGGCCCGGCAGTCGGGCCTCGCTGATCGCCCGGCGCAGCCGCTGCGCGAAAAGCCCAACCAGCTCGTCGTAGGCCGCTTGCTTGCTGGTGAAGTATTGATAGAACACGGGCTGGGTCACGCTGGCGCGGGCAACGATGTCGCTGACGCGGGTGTGCTGGAATCCCCGTTCGGCGAATTCGGCCGCGGCAACGGCCAGGAGTTGTCGCCGTGTGCGTTCGCCCTTGGTGAGGCGTTTGTCTTGCGATGCCGAAGTGGGTAGTGCCATGCTCATCGCCGAAAAATACTACCTATCTTCGCTTTCCGCCACTGCAACAAGCCCAAATTGCCACACTTCGGTCCAGACGGCCGTTCCCGCTTAGCGTCTTGTCACAGTACTGAAATCAGTTGAAATCCCCGTATCGCTTGAGACACCTAATCCGCGCGTCCCAGCAGTAAAGTACGTCTAACGTCTGGCGGCTGGCACAGTGCCGCCGCCGGATGGCTCAGGAGCAAGATCATGAAGCGGTTTACAGGCCGGGTGGCCATTGCGGCGTTGGCGCTGGCGGTTGCCGGCGCGCCGGCAGTGGCTGGCGGGCGTGGCGGAAATTGGGGCGGCCATGGCGGTGGTTATGGCGGCGGCTATCACCACTATCACGGCGGCGGTGGAAGCAGTTCCAGCGGCTGGTGGATCGGCGGCGCCTTTGCACTGGCGACAGTTGGGCTGCTGCTGGCGGCCAACTCGGGGCCGTCCTATGTGCAGACCGGGGTTTACTCGTCAGGCGTGGGCTACACAAGCCCGCCGCTGTACGCCGCGCCCGTGTACGGTACGACGGTCTATGAGGCCGCGCCGGTCTACACCGCCCCGGTTTACGAAGCGCCGCCCGTTGCCTATTCCACACCAGTGCCCCAGTACGCGCCCGTGCAGTATGAGTCCGCGCCCCCGGTCAATGTCGCTCAGGCGAACGCCACCACCGACTGCCAGCGCTGGGCCATGAACCAGAGCGGATACGATCCTGCCACCATCACCCAGTGGACCACTCAGATCATGGTGGATACCTACAACCGCGCGCTCGATTCCTGCATGACCAGCCGCGGCTATCGCGCCAACTGACAGGCATGATCGCGGGTGTACCGGGCTGACCTGACGCGTCGGCCCGCACGTGCTGCATGCCGGCGCGCTCGACGCGGCGCTTTCAGCGGCGCCAGCCGCGCCAGGCAAATATCACGGCGACGGCCAGGAGCAAGCCGGCCGGCAGCACCCAGACAAAACCTGAGTCCGTATAGACGACCTGTTCAACAGGATCGTAATAGCGGCCCAACTCGTTGAATTCCCACCGCAGGTACTGCGCGTACCAGGCGTAGAAGAAGACGGCGGACAGGGCCAGGCTTAACAGCGCGGCCAGGCGGGCAAACACGACACTGCGATGGGTGCGAACGGCGCCCTTCCAGGCCAGGTAACTGCATCCGGCCACCCCGGCCAGGATCATCCAGTCGCCAACCTCAGCGAGCATCATCCGCCTCCAGTTCGGCCAGGAATGCCGCCGCTTCGGCCCACTGATGCTCGCTGAAGACGTGCACCCCCGCGCCGCGCAGCAATTGCGCGGTCACGCCCATGCCGGGTTGACGACGGCCCGCGAAATGGCCGTCGTAGACGTAACTGCTGCCGCAGGACGGACTGCCCTCTTTCAGCACGGCCATACGAATACCTCGCGCTTGCGCTGCCGCCAGCGCCGCGTGCGCGCCGTGCACGAAAGGCGCCGTCACGTCGTCGCCCGTCACCGCCACGACACGGGCACGGCCAGCCAACACCGACGCCGCGTTTTCGCCTGGGTCGATCTCCGCCGGGGGCCGCGGGATCGGCATCCCGCCCGCCACCTCGGGACAGACGGCCACGACGCGCCCTTCTTCCCGCCACCGCGCCAGGATGGCATCACCATGGGGCACACCGCGCCCGTCGTATCGCACGGGATTACCCAGGAGACAGGAACTGATCAGAACATGATGCATGGGACGGTGAAATCGGTGGTTTGGCGGCCGTGGGCGGCGCGGCCGGACAGGTGACACAAGCCGGCCCCGCAAACAAACAGGCGCACAAGGCGCCGTTTGAAGCGTTCGTCAGTGCTGGCTGACGGCGGGCCGGGCCGACCGCGACTTCAAGCCGCGTCGGTTTTCTTCGCGGTCTTGCGCGGCGCTGTCTTGCGGGCCGCTGTCTTGCGCGCCGCTGTCTTACGCGCCGGTTCAGGGACCGGGGCGGTCTCGGCGGCGGGCGCCGCCGGCGTTTCCGCTTGTGCCGGGGTGTTCTCCGATTTGGATGGCGCCTTGGCCGCGCTCTTGCGGGCACTGCGGGCGGGTTTGGCGGCGGACTTTGCGGAAGCAGCGTCGGAAGCGGTTTCGGAGGCGGCCTGGGAAGCCACATCCGACCGGGACCCGGCGGCCGGTCGCGGCGCGCCGGCGAAGGGATCTGGCGCCTCGCCCCGGCGTTCGCGTTCGGTATTGGCCGGCGGCGCGACGAATGTCCACTCGGCCACATTCACCACTGGCGGCGGACCGGAGACCAGCGCCGACTGCGGCGGCGGGGGTACCGGACGCTTGAAGGCGGGCGGAGCCCCGTCTTCGCGCTGGCGAGCCGGCGCCTGCCCCTCGGACGAAGCCTGCCCCTCGGATGAAGCCTTCGCGCCGGACGAACCCTGCCGTTCCGCCTGAGCCTGCCCTTCGGACGCACCCTGCCCTTCAGATGCCCCCCGCCCCTCAACTGAACCTCGCGGCTGACCGGCGTCTCCCAATGACTCGGCATGGCTCGACGGCCGGGCAGCATCACCCGCCCTCGCGCCCCGACCACGGCGGCCCGAGCGACCCTGACGGCCGTTATCCGACTGCCTGCCGCTGCGCGCCTGCGGCGAGCCGTCGGCAACATCGCCGCCAGCAATCTGACCTGGCGCTTCCGACACATTCACTACCGTGCCGTCTTCCGTCTGCTGCGGCGCATCGGGTTGTTTCCACGCATCCGCAGCCTCGGCGAATCCGTCCGGCGCGGCGGTCACGGCGTCTTCCCGCTCTGTGCCTTCGCCGTGCGAGCCCGCCGTCCGGCCGCCCGCCGTCTTGCGTCCGCCACGCGATTTACGTGTGTTCCGGCCGCCAGCGCCCGGCGCGTCAGTGGCATCGGCCACCCCATCTGCCGCCCCGCCATGCGCCTCGCCAGCCTGGGCAGAGGATGCCTCGCCCGAGCCATCACGATAGACATACGTACCCGACTTCTCTTCGCGCCCGACCTCCAGGAACCCGCGCGACTGCGCCTCTTCCAGCAGATTCCCGAACGCGCGGAAGCCATAGTAGGACTCGTTGAAATCGGGCTTGCGGCGCTTCAAGGCGTCTTTCAGGGCCGACGCCCAGATCTTGCCGCTGTCGCCGCGTTCGGCCATCAGCGCCTCGAACGTCTCGACCACCATCTCGACCGCGCGCGTCTTGCGGGCGTCCTGCTCTTCCTTGCGGCGGCGCTCCTCGTCGGGCGAGCGGCGCTGGGCGCTAACGCCACGGTTGTCGCGGCGCGCCTCGGCGGTGCGCTGGCCTTCGCGGGCCAGATCGTCATAGAAAATGAATTCGTCGCAGTTGGCGATCAGCAGGTCGGACGTGGACTGTTTGACGCCCACGCCGATGACCTTCTTGTTGTTCTCGCGCAGCTTGGAGACGAGCGGTGAAAAGTCGGAGTCGCCGCTGATGATGACGAAGGTGTTGACGTGGGACTTGGTGTAGCAGAAGTCCAGCGCGTCGACGACCAGGCGAATGTCCGCCGAATTCTTGCCGGACTGGCGCACGTGCGGAATTTCGATCAGCTCGAAATTGGCCTCGTGCATCGGCGCCTTGAATTCCTTGTACCGTTCCCAGTCGCAATACGCCTTCTTGACGACGATGCTGCCTTTGAGCAGCAGGCGCTCGAGCACCGGCCGGATGTCGAACTTCTGGAATTTGGTGTCGCGCACACCCAGCGCCACGTTCTCGAAGTCGCAGAAAAGCGCCATGCTGACGTTTTCGTTGGGGTTGTTCATGTTCTCTCCAATGCCGCGGTCGGAAGGCCTGGCCCAGGCAATGCCCAGCCTTACACCGCCAGAATTCGCCCATGATATACATTTCCGCTTGGTCTCCCCCCTTCATCCGCCCCGAGCCGCCATGACCGACACCCAGCCGCCGCCTGAACTCGTCACCGACCGACTGGTGCTGCGCCCCCTGTCCCTGGACGACGCCGACGCCATCCAGCGCACGTTCGCCCAATGGGAGGTGGTGCGCTTTCTGGCCGACAAGGTGCCTTGGCCGTACCCCGACGATGGCGCGCGCCAATTCCTGCAACACGCCGCCCTGCCCGCCATGCGCCGCGGGACGCAATGGCATTGGTCGGTGCGCACGCGGGCGCAGCCTGACCTGTTGATCGGCGTCGTCAGCCTGATGGACGACGAGCCCGGCAACAACCGGGGCTTCTGGCTGGATCCGGCGCATCAGGGGCGGGGTTACATGACCGAAGCCAGCGCGGCCGTCACGGCGTACTGGTTCAACGTGCTGGGCAAACCGGTGCTGCGCGCGCCCAAGGCCATCGCCAACACCGCCTCGCGGCGGATTTCGGAAAGCAGCGGCATGCGGCTGGTGGGCACCGAGGAACGCGGCTTCGTCAGCGGCCGGCATCCCGCCGAGATCTGGGAGATCACCCGCGAGGAATGGCTGGCGCAGCAGGACGCCACGCGGCAAGCCTAGACCGTCCCCGATTTGCGCCCGTGAATCGGCGGCGCGCCGCCCGCCTGACTGCCCGATTAAGCCGGCGCTTACCGCCTATTTCGCCCCGCTTTCCGGCCAATTGACCGGCGCTTGCGCTGGCTAGAATTCCCGACAATCCGGCATTCCGCGCGTGGGATGCCATGTTTTCGGGCAAGATCCATGAATCCGTCTACCGTCATCGGCGCCGTTGTCGGCCTGCTCACCCTGATCGTCGTGGTGGCACTGTCCGCCAACGACACCAGCCTGTACTTCAACCTGCCGGGCCTGGCGATCGTGCTGGGCGGCACCTGCGCCGCGCTATTCATTGCGTACCCGCTGCAGGAAGTGGTGCGCGTGTTCAAACTGGTGCGCACGGTGTTCCGCAACGACCAGCACGACCAGCAGCGCGACATCGAGGAACTCGTGTCGATGGCGCAGCTCTGGATGAACGCCGACGTCCACAAGGTCGAGCACGAACTCAAGAAGGTCTCGAACCCGTTCCTGCGCACGGGCGTGCAGCTCATCATCGACAACACGCCTGAAGACCAGATCATCGAATTGCTGAAGTGGCGCGTCGCCCGCCTGCGCGCCCGTGAGCAGGCCGAGGCCCAGATGTTCCGCGTCATGGCGACCTTTGCGCCCGCCTTCGGGATGCTGGGCACGCTGGTTGGCCTGATCAACCTGATGGCCGTCCTGGGCGATGGCAGCATGCAGACCATCGGCCAGCAGCTGGCCATCGGCCTGATGACCACGTTCTACGGCATCCTGCTCGCCAACCTGATCTGCAAGCCGATCGCGCTGAAGCTGGAACGCCGTACGGCGCGTCGCGTGGAATCGATGAACATGGTGCTGCAAGGCATCTCGATGATGTGCGAGAAGCGTGGCCCGGCCATGGTGCGCGAGACCCTGAATTCCTTCGTCATGCACGTCGAAGATGAAATCTATGACGGCGGCGCCGACGCAAAGCCCAAGACCAAGACGGAAGGCCAGGTCAAGCCCGGTGCAACCGCGCCGGCCGCCGGAGCGCCGGTACCCGGAGCGCCCGCCCGCGCCACCGCAGCCGCCTCCGTCTCCATCGCCCGCCCCGCTTCCGCGCGTCAATGAGCCTGATTTCCCCTTCCCTTGCGCAGCGGATCGAGCAGGCCCGCCAGGCGCAGTTGCGGGCGCAGAAGGCGTCCGCGGCGAGCGCCTGGCGCCCTAGCGACAGCGACCGCCAGGACCGCTATGCGCGCTGGCACGTCGAAGACGCCGTCGAACAGGAT
>NZ_DIEJ01000140.1:32792-33127 GCF_002418565.1 Achromobacter sp. UBA5777
CATGCTGGCCGTCGCCATGTACGGCGGCGGCTCCGGCAAATCCGGCCAGCCCGTCGAGCTGGTCGGGACGCTGGGCGCCAGCGGCCTGCCCAAGTACGACGGCGAGTATTCGGAATTCGAAACCGTGCAGATCCCGGCAAGCTGGTCGGCGCAGCTGGCCCCCGCGCCGGCCCCCGCCGCGGCCGCGCCCGCGCTGGCCGAAGACGAAGTCGTGGTGGCTGACGCCGCCCCGCCGCTGACCGCCCCCTCCAAGGAATCGCTGGGCCTGGCCGATCTGGGCAATTCGGTGGACGTGATCGTCAACGAGCAGTCGGTCAGCTTTCGCATCAGCAACG
>NZ_DIEJ01000140.1:33337-33656 GCF_002418565.1 Achromobacter sp. UBA5777
AGTTCGCGTCGAACTGGGAGCTGTCCAGCAGCCGTGCCACCAGCGTCTTGCGCGAGCTGGTGCGCGATGGCGTGACGCCGCAGCGGCTGCGCGCGGTGGGCTACGCGGAAACGCGCCCGATCGAGTCCAACGACACGGCCGCCGGCCGCGCGGCAAACCGCCGCGTCGAACTCATCATGGACATCACGCCGCCGCAGGCCAAGACCGCCGCAGGCAAACCGGCCACTTCGCCGCAAGCGGCGGCCCCCGTGGCCGAACCGTCCAAGCCGGCGGCAACCCCGTCCACGGCGAAGGCGGCCACACCGGGCGCCAAAGCGCC
>NZ_DIEJ01000292.1:0-4111 GCF_002418565.1 Achromobacter sp. UBA5777
GCCCCCTACGGCGCCACCGCCCTGTTCGCCGCCGGCGGCACCGGTGAGTTCTTCTCGCTGGCTCCGGATGAATATTCCGACGTCATTCGCACGGCCGTGCAGACCTGCAAGGGCAAGGTGCCGATCCTGGCTGGCGCCGGCGGCCCCACCCGCACCGCCATCGCCTACGCACAGGAAGCCGAGCGCCAAGGCGCCAAGGGCGTCCTGCTGCTGCCCCACTACCTGACCGAAGCCTCGCAGGACGGCATCGCCGCCCACGTCGAGCAGGTCTGCAAGTCGGTCAACATCGGCGTCATCGTCTACAACCGCGCCCAGTCGCGTCTGTCGGCCGACAGCCTGGCCCGCCTGGCTGACCGCTGCCCCAACCTGGTCGGTTTCAAGGACGGCATCGGCGACATCGAATCGATGGTCCGCATCCGCCGCAAGATGGGCGACCGCTTCTCGTACCTGGGCGGCCTGCCCACCGCCGAAGTCTACGCAGCCGCTTACCGCGCGCTGGGCGTGCCGGTCTACTCGTCGGCCGTCTTCAACTTCGTGCCCAAGATGGCCATGGAGTTCTACAACGCCATCGCCGCGAACGACAGCGACACCACCAACCGCCTGCTGGACGATTTCTTCCTGCCGTATCTGGAAATCCGCAACCGCAAGGCCGGCTATGCCGTCAGCATCGTCAAAGCCGGCGCCAAGCTGGTCGGCCACGACGCGGGTCCGGTGCGCGCACCGCTGACCGACCTGACCGGCGAAGAAATGGAAATGCTTGCCGCCCTGATCAAGAAGTCCGGCGCCGAGTAATCGGTCCGCACTGACACCTGCTATCTGCCCCCGGTCCGGGGGCATTTTTTTCCCCGGACCCGTTGGGGGCGACAACGCCCATCCTTCGGATCGGCGCCTATCTTTGGAGATGACCATGAACCTGACCGGCCAGATGTTGATCGGCTCGACCGCCGTCCTGGGCGCGGGCGCTGCCCAGCACGCCATCAACCCCGCCACCGGCGAACGCCTGGAACCCGCCTACCCCGCCGGCTCCGCCGACGACGTGTCGCGCGCCGCCGAATTGGCTCGCGCCGCCTTTGACCCGTACCGTGCCCTGCCGCTGGAAACGCGCGCCCAATTCCTGGAAAGCATCGCTGAAAACATCGTGGCCATTGGCGACGCGCTGATCGAGCGCGCGCACCAGGAAACCGGCCTGCCCGTCGCCCGTCTGCAAGGCGAGCGCGGCCGCACGGTCGGCCAGCTGCGTCTGTTCGCCCGCGTCGTGCGCGACGGTTACTTCCTGGACGCCACGATCGACCCGGCCCAACCCGAGCGCCAGCCGTTGCCGCGCGCCGACCTGCGCCTGGCCAACGTTCCCCTGGGCCCCGTGGTGGTGTTCGGCGCCAGCAACTTCCCGCTCGCCTTCTCGGTTGCGGGCGGCGACACCGCGTCGGCATTGGCCGCCGGTTGCCCGGTGATCGTCAAGGCGCACAACGCCCACCCCGGCACGTCCGAGCTGGTCGGCCGCGCCATCCAGCAAGCCGTCGCCAAGCACGGTCTGCCGGAAGGCACGTTCTCGCTGCTGTTTGGCGCCGGCAATGAAATCGGCACCGCATTGGCGACGCATCCGGCGATCACGGCTATCGGCTTCACCGGCTCGCGCCGCGGCGGCCTGGCGCTGGTCGCCGCCGCCAACGCCCGCCCCGTGCCGATTCCCGTGTACGCGGAAATGTCCAGCATCAACCCCGTCTTCCTGTTGCCCGCCGCGCTGGAAGCGCGCGCCGAGACCATCGCCAAGGGCTTCGTGGATTCGCTGTCGATGGGCGTGGGCCAGTTCTGCACGAACCCCGGCCTGGTGATCGGCATCGAAGGCCCGGCGCTGGATCGCTTCCGCCAGGCTGCCGCCGAGGCCGTCAAGGCCAAGGGCGCCGCCACCATGCTGACGCCGGGCATCTTCTCGGCCTACGAGCAAGGCGCGGACGCCCTGGCGCGTCACGCCAGCGTGTCGACCGTCGGCCGCGGTGAACCCTCGAACCCGGCATGCAACGCCGCCGGCGCCGTGGTGTTCGGCGCCAGCGCCGACCAGTTCCTGGCCTCGCACGAGCTGGAAGCCGAAGTGTTCGGCCCCGCTTCGCTGGTTGTCGCGTGCAAGGACGCCGCGCAGGTCCGCGCCGTGGCCGAGCACCTGGAAGGCCAACTGACCGCGACGCTGTTCGTGGACGACGCCGACCTGGACGACGCCCGCGCCCTGCTGCCCGTACTGGAACGCAAGGCTGGCCGCATTTTGGCCAACGGCTACCCGACCGGCGTGGAAGTGAGCCACGCGATGGTTCACGGCGGCCCGTTCCCGGCCACGTCGAACCCGGCCTCGACGTCGGTCGGCGCCACGGCGATCCGTCGCTTCCTGCGTCCGGTCTGCTACCAGGACCTGCCCGACGGCCTGCTGCCGGAAGGCGTCCAGCGCGGTAACCCGTTGGGTCTGACGCGCATGGTGGACGGCACGCTGGTCAAGGCGTAATGGGTTGACGCCTGGATTTCGGGCGTCGCATCAACAAATAGGCCCCGGCGCCGCGCCACGCGGCCCGGGGCCTACGCCATTTCGCGTCGGTGTCAGACACCTATTGAGACGCCCATTGCAAACCCCGATTCACCCCGTCAAAACTCCAACCCAATAAAAAAACCTGGCGCGAGGATCGACTCCCCGCGCCAGGCTTTCATACCTAACAACGCAATCACTGCGCCTTCAACTTTCCATCGGCAATGATCTTGGCCCATTTGGCCTGCTCGGCCGCCTGGAATGCCGTGAATTCCGCCGGCGTGTTCGGCGTGTAGGCCAGACCCAGGCCCTGCATCTTGGCGGTGACTTCCGGCTTGGCCACGATCTCGGCAATCGTCTTGTTCAGCTTTTCGACCACGGCCGGCGGCGTGTTGGCCGGGGCGTAGATGGCCTGCCAGCTGCTGACGTCAAAGCCCGGCACGCCGGCTTCCTGCATGGTGGGCACGTCCGGCAACACGGCGGTGCGCTTGGCGGACGTGACCGCCAGCGCGCGCACCTTGCCGCTTTGCACGTACGGCAGCGCGACCAGGGCGGTTTCAAACGAGCTGGGGATCTGGCCGCCGATCAGGTCCGAAATGGCCGGCGCGCTACCGCGGTACGGCACGTGCGTCAGGTGCGCGCCTGTCAGCTGCTTGAACACTTCGCCCGACAAATGCTGCGACGTGCCCTGCCCGGCCGAGCCGAAGGCGATCGTGTCGGGATTGGCCTTGGCGGCGGCAACGACGTCCTGCACGCTCTTATAGGGCTGATTCGCGCCCACCAGCAGCACATTGGAAATGCTGCCCAGCAAGATCACGGGCGAGAAATCCTTGGCCGCGTTGTAGTTGATGCTGGGCAGCAGCGACGGGTTGATCGCGTGCGTCGCGATCGTGCCCAGCAGCAGCGTGTAGCCGTCCGGCTTGGCGCGCGCCACGGCGTCCGCGCCCAGCACGCCACCGGCGCCACCCTTGTTTTCAACGACGACGGTCTGCTTGAGCGTCGTGCCCAATTCCTGGGCGATCAAGCGTCCCAGGATGTCGGACGTGCCGCCCGCCGCAAACGGAACCACCAACGTGATGGCCTTTGCAGACGGCCACTCATCGGCGGCGTGGGCAGGTGCGGCAAAAGCGGTGGCGACGGCCAGGACGGCCGACAGGCGGCTCAACAGGGGGAATGCCTTCAAACTTGTCTCCTAGAGATTGGGAATTGTCGCCGTTCTTGTACGTTGTCGTACGACAGTGAGCGCTGAGAATAGCGCGGCCGACTTCTCCGTTCAACATAGGGAAATTCCTAGATTCAAAAGATACATTCGGCTTGTTGTACGACAACATTTCTCCTGGGAAGTCGTTGTCAGCCCGACTTATATGTTGTACGATGACTGACATCGCGGATCGAACAACGCCGCGGCCACGGCATACCGCCTTTTCACTACCCATTCCTCATATTTGGAAGACAGCCATGACGACTCCCCAGGAACTCAAAGCCATCGTCTCGGAAGGATTGCTTTCCTTCCCCGTGACCGACTTCGACCAGAACGGCGATTTCAACGCCAAGAGCTATGCGGCTCGTCTGGAATGGCTGGCCCCCTACGGCGCCACCGCC
>NZ_DIEJ01000093.1:0-30176 GCF_002418565.1 Achromobacter sp. UBA5777
GCGGCCAGGTGGCGCGCGGCGGGCGTCTGGGTCTGTTGGGCGACCGCGACGACATGAGCACCCCGTTCAGCGCAACGCAGTACACCGCCAAGCTGATCGAGGACCAGCAGGCGCAGAACATCGGCGACGTGCTGGTCAATGATCCCACCGTGCGCAATACCTACTCGCGCGGTGCGGGGCGCGACGAGTTCAACATCCGCGGGTTCACGCTGTTCAATTACGACGTGTCGTTCAATGGCCTGTACGGCGTGTCGCCACGCAATTCGAGTTCGCTGATCGGCGTGGAACGCGTGGAAGTGCTGCGCGGACCCAATGCGTTGCTGAACGGCATGGCGCCCTACGGTTCCGTGGGGGGCTCGATCAACCTGGTGCCCAAGCGCGCGGGCGCCGATCCGCTGAACCGCTTCACCGTGTCGTACATCGGCGACAGCCAGTTCGGCGCGCACGCCGACCTGTCGCGCCGCTATGGCGAGAGCCAGGAGTGGGGCGTGCGCCTGAACGTGGCCGGCAGCAGCGGCGACCTGCCGATGGATGGGGCGAGCGAGGATCTGGGCGCCGTGGCGCTGGGCCTGGACTACCAGGGCGAGCGCCTGCGCGTGGAAGGCGACATCAACTATCAGAACCGCACCACCGATGCGCGCAGCGGCCTGCTGTTTCCGCCGCCGTCCGGCGTGGACATCGGCCGGGCACCGGACGCGCGCCGCAATTTCTTTCCGTCGTGGACCTACTGGAAGACCAAGGAATGGTCGGGCGCGCTGCGCGCCGAGTACGACGTGTCGCCGGACTGGACCGTCTACGGCGCTGTCGGCGCACGCAAACATGACTTTGAAAGCATGCAGACCAGCTGGCTCATGCTGAACGAAGCGGGTGATATCGGCGCGGTGCCGGCGCGCCTGAACGAGTCGCTGCTGAGCAAGACGGGCGAGGTCGGCGTGCGGGGGCGCTTGCAGACCGGCCCGCTCAAGCACGAGCCGGCGCTGAGCGCCAGCGTGCTGGACATCGACTATTCGGCGGCGCGGATCCGGTCCAGCACGGTGTTTTCCAACATCTACAACCCCGCGGATCTGCCCAAGCCGAACATCGCGCGGCCGTCGGATCTGCCGCGGGCCAGCGATTCGCGGCTGGTCAGCATAGCCCTGGCCGACACGATTTCGATGGCGGACGATCGCGTGCAATTCATTGCGGGCGTGCGGCACCAGCGCGTGGAGTCGACCAACTTCGACGCGATGAGCGGACGCCAGACGTCGAACTACAACGAGTCGGCCGTTACGCCCGCGTTTGCCTTGACCGTCAAACCCACGGAGCGGCTAGCGCTCTATGGCAACTACATCGAGGGCCTGAGCCAGGGCGGGACGGCGCCCGAAGGCGCCGTCAATGCGGGCGAAGTGTTCGCGCCTGAAATCTCCAAGCAGTTCGAACTGGGCGCCAAGTACGATTTTGGCCAGTTTGAAACGACGCTCAGCGCCTTCCAGATCGAGCGTCCCAGCAGCTATCTGGATCCTGCCAGCCTGCGCTACGTGTCCAATGGCAAGCAGCGCAACCGCGGGCTGGAATTCCTGGTGCAGGGCGAGCCGACGCATGGCGTGCGCCTTCTGGGCGGCGTGGCCTATACCGATGCGCGCCTGACGCGTACCGAGGGCGGCGTCAACGACGGCAATCGCGCGCCGGCCGTGCCGCGCCTGCAATTCAACGCGGCGGCCGAGTGGGACACGCCGTTCGTGCCGGGCCTGACGCTGACCGCGCGGATGCTGCGCACCAGCTCGCAGATCGTCGACGTCGCCAACACGCAGGAGATTCCGGGCTGGACGCGCTTCGACGTGGGCGCGCGCTACGCCTTCAACGCCAACGGCAAGCCCGTGGTCATCCGTGCGATGGTTGAGAACGTGCTGAACAAGAACTACTGGCAGTCCGCGGCGCGCGAAGGTCTGACGGTCGGCGCGCCGCTGACGGTGCTGTTGTCCGTGAGCACGGAGTTCTAAGGCCAACGGCTCGCCATCAGAACTTGTACGCCACGCCCGCGCTGAACGCGCGGCCGTTGCCCGGCAGGAAGATGGGCATGGCGGGCGTGGCGGTGTTGCGGATGGCGTAGCTGCTGGCGTAGGTCTTGTCGGTGAGGTTGTCCGCCGTGACGTAGCCGCTCCAGTGCGCGTCGTGCTCGTAGGCGATCTTGAAGCCGAGGAGCGCGTAGGCTTCCTGCTGCGTGCCGGGCGCGTTGGCGTGGTTGGTCTCCGTGTCGCTCATCAGCCAGCGCACGTTGGGGCCGAAGCGCCAGCCGCCGATGCGGTACATGACTTCAGCGCTCAGCAGATGGCGCGGCACGCCGGCGATGCGGTTGCCTTCGTACTGGCCGTTGCGGAAGCGGAAGTCGCTGAGCGTGTAGGCGATGCGGTAGTCGAACATGCCTTCGCCGGGCGAGGGCAGCGTGCCGTAGAGGCCGGCTTCGATGCCCTGGTGCCGCGTGCGGCCGTTGTAGTTGTAGGTGCCGGCGGGCGTGCCGTTTTCGTTGGTGACCGACATCAGCTCGTCGTCGACCTTGCTGCGGTACAGCGACACGCTCCAGTGCTGGTCGCGGCCAGCGACCGTAAAGGTGCCGTCCCCGCCGACCTCATAGGTGAGCGCGCGTTGCAGGTCCAGCTTGCTCATGGACGTGCTCGCCGTGGCCGGGTTCATCGGCGCGGCGACCTCGCCGTTGACGATTTCCCAGAAGGTCGGCACTTCGTTGCTGCGGCTGACGTTGGCGTACCAGCGCTGCGACGCGGCCGGCTGCCTGGTCCACACCTTCTACGCCAAGGTGCGCGAAGACGAGGTGCTGGGTCCGATCTTCAACGCACGTGTGAAGGATTGGGACCATCATCTTGCGCTGCTGTGCTATTTCTGGTCATCGCTGGTGCTGGGCACGCGCCGCTTCAAGGGCGCGCCAATCCCGGCGCATGCGCGGATTCCGGATCTGTCGTGGTCGCTCTTTGAACGTTGGCTGGCGCTTTTTCACGCGACGACGGCGGCGCTGGGACACGCGCAGCTGCAGACGGCGGCGGACGCAATGGCCGATCGCATCGCGGCCAAGCTGTGGGCCGTATGGCAGGCGCGGGCGGACATCGCCAGCCTGCCCGATCGCTTGCCGCCCGGCGTGCAGCCCTATAAGGACAGTCCCGTGTTCACGCCGGACAATCTGCCGGAGGCGCTGAAGGCGGCGCATTCCACCAAGGCCGGCACGTGGGGATTGTTGAAGGTGCACGCGGGCGTGCTGCGTTTTGTGCTGGACGATGCCCCGCATACCGAAGCCGTGCTGACCGCCGGTCAGCAGGTGGTGATCGAACCCGGCGTGCGGCATCACGTGGCGTTTGAACTGCCGGGCCGTTTCCAGATCACGTTCTGCCGGGCGGCCGAAGCCTGATGCGCGGCGCGGCGGGGGTCAGTCCTTGACCTTTGCAGGCTGATAGAAGCAGTAGCCGCTGCTGCGCAGTGTCTTGACGGGCAGCGTCTGGCCGCTCAGGGCTTCGACGCGGCGGCGTAGCCGGCGCATCTGCGTATCGAGCCGGCGTTGGTCGTAGTCCAGGTAATCGGCGCCCAGGGCTTCGACGATCTGCCGGCGGCTGATGTTTTCGCCGGGCTGGCTCATCAGGCAATGCAGCACGGTCAGGTCCTGCTGCGACAGCGGCATGGCCGCCGCGCCAGGGATGTGCAGGCGGCGGGGGCCGATTTCAAGCAGCCAGCTCAAAGGCGCCTGATCCCGGCCCGGCTGAGGCAGCCCCAGCCGGCGCACCAGCGCGGCCAGCGTTGCAGCCAGTTCGTCGAGGTCGCAGCCTTTGCCCAGATAGTGGTCGGCGCCCATGCCCAGTCCAGAGATCCGATCGCGACCGGTCTGGCGCGCGCTGAACACCACGATGCCCACTTGCTGGCCTTCCTGGCGCAGACGCTGGATCAGGTCCAGGCCACAGCCATCCGGAAGACCGATGTCGATGACGGCCAGGTGATGGCGGGCGGGGTCGAAGCGCTTGTCGAATTCCTGCAGGCTGGACACGCACGAGGGCGCGTATCCAAGCTCTTCGAGGAATTCGCCGAGCTCCTGACGCAGCACGGGTTCGTCTTCGAGCAGGATCACTTCAGGCATGAGGCGCCTGCGGAATGCAGCTTGAGGGGCTGGTGTAATCTGCCGGGTTGCACGGAAATGCTGCGTAGATTGCGATTGATGAAACGGGAATGTTACTCCAGGGCCACGCTGTGGCTGACGCTGCTGGCCTGCCTGTTGGCGGGCCTGCTGGCCGCGGCCGCACCGGCGCGCGCCGAGCCGCTGCGCCTGGATGGCTTCCATAGCGTCCAGGACGCGGCCGGGCATCTTGAGCGCCTGATCGATCCCGATGGCGAGCTCGACGTGGGAAATGCCGCCAGCGCGAACGGCTGGACGCCGCTGCCGGGTAGCCTGAGCGCCGGATTCACGCCCGCGACGATCTGGCTGCGCCTGCCCGTGCAGGTCGATAAAGTCATGCACGGCGGCTGGATGCTGCGCCTGACCAACGCACTGCTGGACGACGCGCGCATCTACGTGGGCCATGGCGGCGGCTGGACGATGCTGGGGCGCAGCGGCGAGGATCTGGCGCGGCGTAAATGGCCGGTGGACTATCGAAGTCCCGTGATCCAGTTCAATCCGTCCAAGCCGGGCGAGTACGTCATCCTGGTGCGGCTGCAAAGCAAGAACGCCATGGCGACGCGGCTGGAAGTCTGGCAGCGGCTGGCGTTCGACAACCAGTCGCGCCGCGAGGGCCTGCTGTTCGGGCTGTACTTCGGCTTCTATCTGCTGCTGATCTGCGCGCACGCGGCGTTCTGGCTGGTCACGCGCGCGCCGATGAGCGGATTGTTCCTGGCCTACATCGGCAATTGCGTCTTCAACGAGGTGCTGTCGCTGGGGCTGGTGCAACAGTTGACCGGCCTGCCGGTAGCCTGGAGCGATCGGCTGCTGGGCGTTGGCATCGCCGTCAGCCTGCCGGTGGCGCTGCGCGTTGCGTGCCGCCAATTGAACCTCGAAGCCCTCTATCCGCGCGCGGTGCGCTGGCTGGACTGGCTGTTCTGGGGCGTCGCCGCGATCTGCTCCGCGCTGATCGTGACGGGGCATTACGGCGCCGGCATGCAGCCGATTCAGACATTGGCGCTGCTGGTGATCGTGGGCTTCACCACGCTGGCTGCTTATCTGCTCAAGCGCGGCTGGCGGCCGGCGCGCTTTTTCGCGTTGGCGTTCGGGGTGTTCTACCTGGGCGTGCTGATCGCTTTCCTGCGCAACCTCGGCGTGTTTCCGGTCAACGCCTTTACCGAGTACGTCTCCACGCTGGGCACGATGCTGCACATGCTGCTGCTCAGTCTGTTCATTGTCGGCCGCTACGAACGCCGCCGCCGGGTCCGCGAACTGCAGCAGGCCAACCTGGCGGCCGATCTGGCGCGCCAGCACAGCCACTGGCTGGAACGCGAAGTTGCGCTGCGCACGGCCGAAATGCAAGGCGAGATCGAACGCCGCGTGGCGCTGGAGGGCGAGCTGCGCACGTCGCTGGAAAAGGAACGGCAGATGTTCACGGAGCAGCGCGAATTTGTGGCGATGGTGTCGCACGAGTTCCGCACGCCGCTTGCCATCATCACGACCTCTGCGCAGCAACTGGGCCGCAACCTTGCCGCGCCGCTGGAAAAAAGCCTGGTGCGCTGCGCCAACATCCGCAATGCGGCCACGCGCCTGCTGGCGCTGGTGGACGAATACCTGACCGACGACCGCATGCGCGAACCGCGCGCCGAGCTGCGCATGACCCGGTGCGATCTGCCGGCGCTGCTGCAGGACCTGGCAAGCGAGTATCCGGCGGGGCGCATTCAAAGCGCATACGAGACGGCGGTCGACACCCTGGATTGCGACGCCGGCATGCTGCGCATCGCGCTGCGCAACCTGCTGGCCAATGCCGACCGGCATTGCCCGCAGGGCGAGGCGGTCAGCGTCACGGTGCGCGATGACGGCGACATGCTGCGCATTGCGGTCTCCAATCCGGGCACGGCCATTCCTGTCGCGGAACAGGAGCGACTTTTCCAGAAGTACTACCGGGGGCAGAATGCCCTGCGGCACCCCGGCGCGGGGCTGGGACTCTATCTGGTCAGTTCGATTGCCGAGCGGCTGGGCGGCTCGGTCACGCTGGAGGCCTCCGGGGGCGACGAACCGGTGCGTTTTTGCCTGAGTCTGCCTTACGGGGGCGCGGCTCAGCGCGTCCCGAGCAAACCTTGAAGACACGCTGGCGGGCAATTGTTGCGTAAAAGCATCTGTTTGTTTCTTGAGAAACCCGCGCGGCTGGCTTTCAAAATCGGGAAAAGCGCCGGCTTTGCAGCCTAATTGTTCCTATTTAGGGGCACCTGAACGCCTGACTTACAAATCGCTCAGATTTGCTCAGATTCTGTTTTGCAATGATCGGTACATTTCAGACACGAAATTTACATGGTCACTACAAAATGTCTCGCCGCTTCCCGCTTACTCGTATTGCTGTATTGCTTAGCTTGAGCCTTTCGCCTATTGCCACCCCGTACGCGCTGGCGCAGATCAGCCCGGAGTATGTGCAGGATGGATACGCGGATCCCGTCGTGTTTGGCAACATCGAAAACACGGCGTCCTCCAACTATCCCTACATTCGCCTGCAAAGCGGTGCGGTGCGGAATGGCGACCTCATCAACAGCGCCCGCCTGCAGGGCGGGTACTACGACGGCTCCTTCTCGGTGGAAGCGTCGACGCTGAACGGAAACATCCGCAACGAAGCCAACAGCACGGCTTACGGCGTGGGTCTCGCCCAAGGCAAAGTGAGCGGCGACATCGTCAACAACGGCGATCTCTACGGCCGATACATCATCTTCGGTTTTGCAGGCGTCTCGCCCATGGCTCAGCCGTCGAGTTCCAGCGTGACGATCACCAGCCACAGCACCGTCGGCGGCAAGATCATCAACAACGGAACCATCCATTCCGACAGCAACTCCGTCGTTTTCCCGACGAGCGGTCTGGCGATTGAAATCTCGAACAGCAGCGCGGTCAACGGCGGCATCGAGAACAACGGCACGATCAACGGCGGCATTCTGGTCCGGGACGGCTCTGCCGTGAACAGCGACATCGTCAACATCGGCACCATCAACGCGAACAACATCACCTCCTCGTCCATGCCGGTGAACAATCTGGCCCTGGAACTCAGGAATGCCGGCACTGTCACCGGCAACATCGACAACAAAGGCACCCTGAACGGCGGCATCCTGATCGGCGACAATTCGCAGGTGAAGGGCGACATCGTCAATGCCGGCGTCATCTACGCGAGCTCGCCCTCCCCGATCTTCCCGACCAGCAATCTGGCGGTGGAAGTGCGCAATGGCAGCACCGTCGACGGACGCATCGAAAACTCGCAGACCATCAACGGCGGCATCATGGTGAGCGGCGGCGCCGAAGTGACGGGCGGCATCGTCAACAGCGGCTCGATCCTCGCCAACACCTACATGTTCGCCTCCAGCAGTGTCGCGGTCGACGTCGAGGGCGCCGGCCAGCCGATGGTGATCACGAACACCGGCACCATCATCGGCGACGTGCGCCTTGGCGCCTCCACGTTGAATATCGACGGCGGCAACATCTATGGCGCCATCACCGGCGAGGACAACCAGCACAGCTTCCTGTTTGCCAGCGGCGGCGGCACCAGCACGGTGAACATCAACACCAACTATGCGCCCCAAGGCAACATCACCGTCGGCGCCGTGAACGTCGCAGCGGGCAAGACGCTCACGCTGTCCGGCACGAAGGTCAATGGCCTGCTGACCGTGAACGGCACCCTGGCCGGTTCCGGCGATGTGGGCAACACCACGCTGGCGTCGGGCGCAACGCTGTCGCCGGGCACCGCCGCGAAAACGGGCCACGTGATGATGTCGGCCATGACGCTGGCGCCGAGCGGCTCGATCGGGATCATCCCCACCACGTCCGAAATCGGCACCATCACGGTGAACGGCGACCTGACCTTCAACCCCGGCTCGACCTATCGCGTCGATGCCACCGACGACGGCAAGAGCGACCGCGTGAACGTCACGGGCACGGCCAACCTGGCCGGTAACGTCGTGCATATCGGTTCGGGCGGCACGTACGCTGCGTCGACCGCCTACACGATCCTGTCGGCCAACAGCGTGAACGGCAAGTTTGGCGGCGTGTCCAGCGATCTGGCTTATCTGCAACCGACGTTGAACCAGGAAGGCAACGACGTGGTGCTGAAGCTGGACATGAAGCAGGTGCCCGTGGATCCGGACCCGAAGCCGACCAACCCGGACCCCAAGCCGACCGAGCCGGACACCAAGCCCAGCCCGGGCAAGCCCGTCGACAACGGCGGCGGCAACACGGACAGCGGTACCCGTCCGATCGAGTTCGCCGACCTGGCGGTGACCGGCAACCAGCGTTCGGCGGCGAACGCGGTGCAAACCCTGCCCAAGACCAGCTCGCTGTACACCCGCGTCCTGAACCTGCCCAACGGCGCGCCGGCCGGCGTGTTCGCCGATCTTTCGGGCGAATCGTTCGGCAGCAGCGTGTCGGCGATGCAGAACGTCAGCAACAACGTCGCCAGCCTGCCCACGGCACAACTGCGCGCCAACATGAACGCCGGCTTCATCCCCGGCCCGCCCACGGCGCAAGTCGGCCGCGGCGACGCCTCCATGCTGCCGCGTTCGAACGCGCAGCCGCTGTGGGCGCAGGCCTTCGGCAACTGGCGCTCGATGGACGGCAACGGCAACGTGGCCAAGTCCCGTGAACGCGATGTCGGCATCTTCGTCGGCGGCGACCACGGCGTGGGCAACGGTTGGCGCCTGGGTGGCGCGTTCGGTTACACCGACAGCCGCATCACCGTGGACGACCGTTCGGCCAAGTCCGACGTGAACAGCTACAGCGCGATCCTGTACGGCGGCAAGTCGTTCGAAGCCGGCGCGGGCAAGATCAACTTCACCGCTGGCCTGGCCTACACGTGGCATGACATCGACAGCAAGCGCAACATCAACGCGGCAGGCCAGTACCAGGAACTGAAGGCTGACTACAGCGCCAGCACCGGCCAGGTCTTCACCGACGTCGGCTACGCGATCCCGCTGAACGACCGTGTCACGCTGGAACCGTTCTTCGGCGCCGACTTCAGCGACCTGCGTACCCGCGGCTTCTCGGAATCGGGCGGTGACGCCGCGCTGAGCGGTCGCAGCAGCACCAACAACGTGGGCACCACCACGCTGGGCCTGCGCGCGCAGACCACGTTTGACGTGAAGGAAACCGCGGGCCGTCTGCGCGGCATGCTGGGCTGGCGCCATGCCTACGGCGACGTCAATCCTGAAGCCACGATGTCGTTCGACGGCAGCCAGCCGTTCACCGTGGCGGGCAACCCGCTGGCGCGTGACGCGGCTGTGATGGAAGTGGGCGTGGACCTGGCGATGAGCAAGAACGCCACGCTGGGCCTGGCTTACTCGGGTCAATTCGGCGACGGCAACCGTCAGAACACCGGCACGGTCAACGTGAGCTGGCGCTTCTAAGGCATTCCGTCTCGGCGGATGCGAAAGGCCGGCCTCTTCGGAGGCCGGCTTTTTTTGCGTGGACGGTTCAGTTTCGTTTGGCCGTTGTCAGGCTCACGCGCCTCCGTGCAATACCGGGTGTCCGGCGAAAACGCGCTCCGATACACTGTCCGGTCACCCCTATAACGAGAACGCCATGAGACAGTTTCTTCCCACCCTGGGCGCCGCCCTGGTGCTAACGCTGGCCGGCAATGCGGCCACCGCGCAGCAATCTCCGCCGCGCGACCCCTTCTTCTGGCTGGGAGAAATCAACAAGGCCACCACGGTCATCAACGCCGACGAAGGGCTGCTCGACAAGTCCATGGCGCCACGCCTGGCGGCTGGCGTGGCAAAAGTCATCCACGACGGCAACCAGCCCGGCGCCAAACGGCCGGCCACCGTCATCACCTTTGAACCGCTGCTGATCAAGGCCGCTGGCGAAGACATCACCCTGCTGCACGCCGGCCGTTCCAGCCAGGACATGCACGCCACCTACCGCAGCGCCATCCTGCGCGACAAGCTGCTGGATCTGGCGGATCAGTTGAACGCCACGTCCACCACGCTGGTGGAGCTGGCGGCCAAGCACGCGGGCACCATCGTGCCCAACTACACCAACGGCGTGGCCGCGCAGCCCAACAGTTACGGACACTATCTGCTGGGTCAGGCCGCGGGTCTGGCGCGGGACGCGCAGCGCATCCGCGAAGCCTACGTCCGCATCGACCGGTCGCCCATGGGCACGACCGTGCTGAACGGCACGAGCTGGCCGCTGGACCGCAAGCGCATGGCCCAATACCTGGGCTTCGAGGCGCTGGTCGACAATGCCTACGATGCGTCGCAGATCTCGTCCATGGACCAGCCCGTCGAGGTCGCCTCCATCGTCACCAGCATTGCGCTGCGCACGGGCAACTTCGTCGAGGACGTCATGACCCAGTACGCCCAGTCGCGCCCGTGGATCCTGCTGGAAGAAGGGGGCGGCAACACGTACGTTTCCAGCGCCATGCCGCAAAAGCGCAATCCGGGCCTGCTCAACGACACGCGCAGCGACGCGTCCACCGCGGTGACCTTGGCGATGGGGCCGGTCCTGCAGACGCACAACATCACGCCCGGCATGAGCGACCCCAAGGACGTGAAACAGAATTCCGCGATGGTCGACAGCGGCATCTCGGCGCTCAAGCGCTGGGATCGCGTGCTCAAGGCCATGGTCATCAGCCCCGACCGTGCGCTGGAAGAGCTGAACAGCGACTGGACGGCCTCGCAGGAGCTGGCGGACGTGCTGATGCACAAGTACAAGCTGCCGTTCCGCGCGGGCCATCACTTCGCGTCCGAGGTCGTGTCGTACGCCAAGGCGAACAACATCAAGCCGCTGGATTTTCCGTATGAACAGGCGCGCCGCATCTACGCCGACGCAATGAAGGACTCGAAGTACGGCACCGACCTGCCGATGAGCGAAGCGGAGTTCCGTTCGACGCTGGATCCTGTGGCCATCGTCAAGAACCGAGCCACCATCGGCGGTCCGCAGCCCAAGGAAATGGACCGCATGATCCAGGCCGCGCGCGAACAGCTGGCCGCGCAGGACAAGTGGATCAAGGCGCGCCGCGCGCATATCCGCGATTCGCTGGCGGAACTGGACAAGCAGTTCGACGCGTTGGTGGCAAGCGCGCCAAAGCAATAACGCCTGCAGGCGGACTTGCGCGCCACCGTCCCGTTTCCCGCTGGGCGAACCTATCGGGGAACGCCCGTCCCGCAAGCCTGAAGCACGATGCCGCGCAGCCAGCGATGGGCGGCATCGCCGTCCATCCTGGGGTGCCACAGCATCGACACCGTAAAGGGCGCCATCGCGAACGGCAGCGAAAAGCTGCGCATGCCCTCGCGCATCATGGCGGTGTGCCGTTCGGGCACCGTGGCGATCAAGTCGGTTTCGCGGGCCAGCGCCAGCGCCGTTGAATAGCTGCCAGCAATCGTGGCGATCTGGCGCGCGCGGCCGGCCTGCGCCAGGGTTTCATCCATGGGGCCTGATTCCCGTCCGCGGCGCGATACCAGAATGTGGCGCGCCGCCAGGTAGCGCGTCAGCGTGACGTTGCCGCGCGCCAGCGCATGGGCGGCGCGCATGACGCCGACGTACCTGTCCTGAAACAGGGCGCGCGTGCGCAGTTCGGGACTGGCCGAATCGCCCACCACCCCGGTTTCCAGGTCTACGGCGCCTTCGCGCAGCGGCGCGCTGTCCTTGTCCAGTTTCTGCGTGAAGCGCATCCGCACCCCCGGCGCTTCGTCGGCAATCAGCGCGAGCAGGCGCGCGCCAAAGTTCTCCACGAAGCCATCGGTGACGCGCAGCGTGAAGGTGCGAACGAGCGATGCGGGATCGAGGTCTTGCGAGGGACGCAGCACGGCTTGCGCATCCCTGACCAGCCCGCCGACTTGCTCGCGCAGCGCCAGGGCCCGGGGCGTCGGAACCAGCCCGCGTCCGGCCCGCACCAGCAGCGGATCGCCCGTGGTGTCGCGCAGCCGCGCCAACGCGCGGCTCATGGCGGAAGAACTCAGGCGCAGGCGCCGGGCGGCCCCGGCCACGCTGCCTTCGGAGAGCAGCGCATCCAGGGTGATGAGCAGGTTGAGGTCGGGCACGGACATGCGGCAAACGTAGCATGCCGGTGGAAAATGCGCCGGGATTTGGCATGGCGTTTGGTGCAGGTATTTACTGCAAATGCTGCGCCTTCCGCCAGGCATGGGGGAGGCCTACGCTGGGGTTCCGTTTCCCCTTTGCACGTCGCCATCATGCCGCTCTCCGCTTCGCCCGTATCGCCATCCCCCTCCCGCCTCTCGCTATTGGCCTGCCTGTCCCTGTCGATGCTGCTGGCGTCCCTGGGCACCAGCATCGCCAACGTGGGCCTGCCCGCGTTCGCCCAGGCATTCGGCGCGTCGTTTCAGTCGGTGCAGTGGGTGGTGCTCGCCTACCTGCTGGCCATCACGACCGCGGTGGTCAGCGCCGGACGGCTGGGCGACCTGATAGGCAGGCGGCGCCTGATGCTGGCCGGGATCGCTTGGTTCACGGTCGCCTCCGTGATGTGCGCAGCTGCGCCCGGACTGTGGACCCTTGTGGCCGCGCGCGCCGCGCAGGGATTGAGCGCGGCTGTGCTGATGACGCTGGCCATGGCCTTCGCCGGTGAGGCAACGCAGAAGGGAAGGGCGGGCAGCGCCATGGGCCTGCTGGGCACGATGTCGGCGGCCGGCACCGCGCTCGGACCGACGCTGGGCGGCGCGCTGATCGCGGGTCCGGGTTGGCGGGCGATCTTTCTCATCAATCTGCCGCTGGGTCTGCTGGCGTTCTGGCTGGCGTGGCGGCATCTGCCCCGCGATCCGCAACGCGGCGCGGCGCAGGCGATTCGTTTTGATTGGCCGGGCAGTATGCTGCTGGCGCTGACGCTGGCGGTCTACGCGCTGTCCATGACGCGGGGACGCGGCAGCTTCGGCACGATCAACGGTGTTTTGCTTGCAGCGGCGGTGGCCGGCGCGGGCCTGTTTGCGTGGGTGCAGTCGCGGACCGCACAACCGCTGGTGCTGCCGGCGATGATGGCCGATCCCATGCTGGCGGGCGGCGTCGCGGCCAGCGCGCTGGTCGCGACGGTGATGATGGCGACCTTGGTGGTTGGGCCGTTCTATCTGGCCGGGGCGTTGGGATTGGACGCGATGCGCGTCGGGATGGCAATGTCTTGCGGTCCGCTCGTCGCTGCTCTGGCCGGAGTACCGGCGGGGCGCTGCGTGGACCGCTTTGGCGCCCGGCCGATGACGCTTGCCGCATTGATCGCAATGACGGGCGTATCGGCGATGCTGCCCGTTGCGTCGGATGCGTTCGGAGTGACGGGATATGTGGTCGCGTTGGGCGTGCTGACGGCCGGGTATGCGCTGTTTCAGGCAGCCAACAACACCGCGGTCATGGCCGGGGCGGGCAGCAACGATCGCGGCGCCGTGTCTGGCATGTTGAACCTGTCTCGCAACTTGGGGTTGATTACAGGGGCGTCGGCGATGGGCGCGGTGTTTGCCGTGAGCGCCGGGACGACGGCGCTGGCTGAGGCCGCGCCCGCTGCGCTGTCGGCCGGGTTGCACGCGACATTTGTGGCGGCCGCCGCGTTGTGCGCACTGGCGATGGCAGCGGTGGCGGTTGGTGGGTTGAGGCCTGCCGCAGTCCGGTAGGGCGGCCTTGGTGCATGCGGTTGCCGATGGCAACCGCGGCGCAGTGGAACGGCCTGCGCCGCGTTGCCGCGCAACGCTGATAGTTACGTCGAAGTCATTCCGCCTTCAACCCCGCCTGCACGATCAGCGGTTGCCACTTCTGCCGTTCGCTGCGTGCAAACGCGGCCAGTTCCTCGGGCGTGCCGCCGCCGGGTTCATGCCCCAGATCCAGCAGCTTCTGCCTCACTTCCGGCCGCGCCAGGATCTTGGCCAGATCCTCGTTCAATCGCTTGATCGCCGCCGGCGGCGTGCCCTTCGGCGCATACAGGCCGTTCCACGCGATCACCTGGAACCCATCCAGCCCTTGTCCCGCCACCGACGGCACGCCGGGCAGCAGGGCCGACTCCTTCAACGACGTCACCGCCAGCGGGCGCAGCTTGCCGCTGGTGATGAACGAGCGCGCGGCGCTGACGGTGTCGATGCCGACCTGCACCTGGCCGCCCAGGAGGTCCGTTGTCGCGGTGGCCGAGCCTTTGTAGGGAATGCCGCGAACGCTGTTGACGCCTTGCTGCTTGAGCAGTTCGTACACGAGGCGCGCGGTGGTGCTGGGCATGCCGACGTTGACGCTGTCGGGCTTGGCCTTGGCGCTGTTGCGCAGGTCGGCCAGACTGGCGTAGGGCGAGGACGGCGTCGTCAGCAACACCATGGGAAACGAACTGACCAGCATGACGGGCGCGAAGTCCTTCTCCGGGTCGAAGTTGGTGGACGCGTACATGTACTGGTTCAGCACGTGCGTGCCGTTTGTGCCCATCAGCAGCGTGTAGCCGTCGGGCGCGGCGCGCGCGGCTTCGGACGCGCCGATGTTGCCGCCTGCGCCGGGGCGGTTCTCCACGATGAAGGGTTGGCCCAGGTCGCGGGCCAGGTATTCAGCCAGATAGCGGGCGGCGACGTCGGTGCCCTGGCCGGCCTGGTAGGGGACGATGATCTTGACGGGTTTGGATGGGTAGCTGTCGGCGGCCGCGGCGGGCTGGGCAAACAGCAGCGGCGCCGCTAGCGCGGCGATCAGGCGTAAGGTCTTCATGGTGGTCTCCTCGTTTTTATGTATGGCTGCATGGGATTGCGGCTAGGGCTTGGGAGGCGGCCATCGCGGCAGGATGCCCTGTTCCTGCAACGCCGCGATCTGTGAGTCGCCGAAGCCGGCCTCCCGGAGGACTTCGACGGTGTGCTGTGCATAGGCGGGCGGCAGCCGGTCCACGCGCGCGGGCGCTTGCGACAGCCGGACCGCGGGACCGATGCCGTGATAGCCATCGCGATCGACGCGCATGCCGCGATGCGCGGTGTGTGCCTGCGCAAAGGCCTCGGGCACGCTGTTGACCGGGCCAGCCGGCACGCCAAGCTGCATCAGTTCCGCGCACAGCGCATCGCGCGGACGCGACGCCAGGGCGCTTTCGATGGCGTCCCGCAGCGCGTCGCGGTGCGACAGCCGCGCGCGGTTGGTGGCAAAGCGCGGATCGTCCGGCAGCGACGGCAGGCCCGCGTAATCGCAAAAGCGGCGGAACTGGCGGTCGTTGACGACGCCCAGGAAAATCTCGCCATCGCGGCAGGCGTAGCGGTCATACGGTGCGATGTTGGGGTGCGCACTGCCCAAGAGGCCCGGCGTCTGGCCGGTGTGCATCCAGTTGGCGGCATGCGGCACGAGCAGACTGAGCGCCGTGTCGAACAGGGTGACTTCGACCCGCTGGCCCAAACCCGTGCGCGCCCGGTGGTAAAGCGCCAGCAGGATGCCGGACTGCGCGGTGTAGCCGGTCAGGTGGTCGACGATGGGCACGCCGACGCGGGTGGGTCCGCCGGTGGGTTCGCCGTTGATGCTCATCAGGCCGCACATGGCCTGCAGCACGGCGTCGTACCCGGGCAGGCCGCCCAGCGGCCCGTCCTCGCCGAAGCCCGTGATGGCGCAGTGGATGAGCTGGGGAAAACGGGGTTTCAGGTCGGCCTCGTAGTCCAGGCCCCATTTCGCCATCGTGCCGGGGATGAAGTTCTCGATCAGGACGTCGGCGTCGGCCAGCAACGCCAGCAGCACGTCGCGGCCGGCAGGCTTGGACAGGTCCAGCCCGATGGCGCGCTTGCCGCGGTTGACGGCGGTGAAGTAGGCAGCGTCGCCGTCCTCGTTGACCGGCGGACCCAGCGTGCGCGTCTCGTCGCCGCCGGGCGGCTCGACCTTGATGACGTCCGCGCCCTGGTCCGCCAGCATCTGCGTGCACAGCGGGCCGGCCAGGACGCGCGACAGGTCGATGACGCGCAGGCCGTCCAACGCGCCCCGCGGACGGGCCGCGGGGCTTGGTGCAGCATGTTCCGATGAATCAGACATCGCCCACCTCGTCTTGGGGGTTGCCGCGGGTCAGGCGCGGGTAGGCAATTCGACCACACCGGTGCCCAGGACGGAAAGCTCGTCGTCCTGGTTGCGCGCTTCCTGTTCGATCTCGACCAGGTGACGGCCGTCTTCCACGTACTTGCGCACGACCTTGCCCTTGAAGAACAGCATGTCGCCCTCGGGGTTGTGGCGGCGGATCTTGCACGTGGACTTGCGCAGGAACCCGGCGTCGCCCATCCAGTTCGTGAGGTGATGGGTCAGCCACGAGTTGCGCTCGGGACCGTAGTCGTAGGCGCCGGGCGCACCGACTTCCAGCGCGAAGTCTTCTTCCCAGTGGACGCGCTCGGGCACGTCGGGAATGCCGAAGCGGTTGGTGATGCCCACGCCCGGGTGCGCGTCGATAAGCTGCCACGCCAGCTTGTTGGCGCGGATGTACAGGCCGCCCCAGCCCTGCGCGAAGGCAATGAAGCCGGTGACCGTCATCGGACCCTTGAACATCACCGGCAATTCTTCGCCTTCCTTCACGTCTTCCCAGTAGCGGGGCGTGGCGCCGCGCACTTCTTCCTGGGCGTAGAGCTTGTAGGCTTCCTTGATTTCCTCGGGGCTGTAGCGGCGCGGCTCGCGGGCACGGACCTCTGCGTACTTGCTGCCCTGTTCACGCGCGTGGTCGCGTTCGGTGCGGAAGCACCAGCTGTCGGCCTCGGCGACTTTGTCGCCGTCCTGGTTGAAGAAGTCCACGTGATAGATCTGCTGCACGGCGCGGCCCGCAAAGCGGGTCTGGTGCTCGATCAGGTTCTTCAGGTGCGCTTCGGTGGAAATGATGTCGTTGCGCTTGACCGTCTTGTGCCAGGTCCAGTCCGCGCCCGACCACATGGCGTGTACGCCGGGCAGCCCGCCCACGTAGCCGGACACGATGCGGCTGGTGGCAAACAGGAAGCTGGGCAGCGCGATGATGCCGCCGTGCTGGGTCTTGGCCGCGTATTCCGGGTCCGACCACAGCGGGTTGTCGTCGCCGATGCCGTGGGCGTAATGGCGGATGTTGTCGCGCGTGGCCTCGTAGCACCACGGTTCGGCGGTGGCGCCGATCTTCACGCCTATGCGTTCGCGCAGCTCGTCCAGCCCGCGTTCGGTGATCTTGGGAAAGCTGCGTTCGGTCTTGGTCTGGGTCAGCATGATGTCTCCTGGGTTTGAGAGGTGGCCTGTGCCGGGTGCCCTAGGCGTGGGCGGCGCCGGCGGGCGTAGTGTCGGCGGTCGCAAGCTCTTGCTCCCGCAATTTCCTGCGATGGATCTTTCCGGCGGGCGTCTTGGGCAGTTCAGCCACAAACACGACCTGCCGCGGATACTCGTGTTGCGCCAGACGGCTGCGCACGGCGTCCTGGATTTCCTGCACGAAGGCGTCGTCGCCGGGGCGCGCCGACACCACGAAAGCCTTGACGACCTGGCCGCGCAGCGGGTCGGGCACGCCGATGGCGGCGGCCTCCGTTACGTCGCGGTGCTTGAGGATGGCGTCTTCGATCTCGACGGCGCTCATGGTCCAGCCGGCCGAGATGATGACGTCGTCGGCGCGGCCCCCATGCCAGAAGTAGCCATCTTCGTCCACGCGCCCCAGGTCCTTGGTGGCGACCCACGCGTCGCGGCGCCACAGCTTGAGCTCGCCGGTTTCGCCGGGCGCGCAGGGCTGGCCGTTGGCGTCCTGCACTTGGACGCGCAAGCCCGGCACGGGTTTGCCCAGCGAGCCGGCCTTGACCGTGAAGTCCGGCGCGCCGGGATAGTTGACGAGGCAGACACCGATTTCCGTTGTGCCGTACATGCTGCAGACGGGCCGTTCGAAGATGGCTTCAACGAAGGCGGCGGTCTCGCTGTCGATCGGTTCACCGGTGAAGGACACCTTGTCCAGGTGATAGCGATAGCGTCCTGCCGCGCCGCTGTTGCGCATCATCCGGTAGTGGGTGGCGGCGGCGGAGATGTTGGTGAAGCGATGATCCTGCAAGGCCTGCAGCAGGCGTTCGGCGTTGAACTTGCCGGCATACGCGCCGATGGTGACGCCCAGCGCCAGCGGCGCCAGCGTGCCGTGCCACAGGCCGTGTCCCCACGCGGGCGACGATGGGCACATGTAGCGGTCGCCGGGACGAATGCCGGTGCCGTACAGCGCGGCCAGCATCAACGTGACCAGGGCGCGGTGCGTGTGCTTGACGGCGTCGGGCAGCTCGCGCGTCGTGCCCGACGTGTACTGGAAGATGGCCAGATCGTCGGCGCGCGTACGGCATTCGTAGTGGGGCGGATACGCGGCCAGGGTGCCGATGAAGGCGTCGTCGGCGATGACCACACGCATGTCCTCGCCGCCGGCGGCAAGCGGAGCCTTTTCGGCGTTGGTCACCAGCATGCGCGGCTGGCAGTCCTGCACGCGCAGCCGGATGCCGTCGGGGCCGAACAGCGTGAAGAGCGGCACGGCGATGGCGCCCATTTTCATCGCGCCGAACATGGCCACGTAGAACGGCAGCGACGGTTCCAGCATGACGGCGACGCGGTCGCCGGCGCGGATGCCCTGCTCAACCAGGTAGTGCGCGAAACGCGAGGATTCCTCGGCGATCTGGCGGAACGAGTAGGTCTCGTCCCCGCCGGCGGCGCGCACCAGGATGATCGCCGGCTCGGCCTTGTCCGCATGCCGGTCGATGCATTCGTGCGCGATGTTCATGTGTTCGCGGTTGCCATCGAACAGCTCCCAGAGCTTGTCCGCGGAGCAGAGCGCCTGGGCGTCCGCATAGGAAAGGGTATCGGTCAGCTTCGTCATTTCGTCGTACCTGTGTGGGTCGGCAACCTGTGGAACCCACTATGCGCGCCGCCAAATAAATTGTCAATGACGTTTATTGATTGTATATAGACAATTAAGAGGCGTGGAGGCGGCCCCGCGAGGCGGGCGCCGCACGGTATGCTTGCCGCAATAAAAATGGAGAACCCGATGAGTGAAACCGGTACCCCGGAAATTGCCAGCGCCGGCGGCCCGCGCGTGCGGCCTGTGCCGGCCGTGACGCGATCGATCGCGATCCTGCGCCTTCTGGGCCGGGGCGGCGAGCCCATGACGCTGAAGGCCATCTCGCAGGAACTGGGCATGGTGACCAGCACGTGCCTGCACATTCTTCGCGTCCTGGTAGAAGAAGGCCTGGTGAAGGTCGACCCCGGCGCCAAGCGCTACAGCCTGGGCGTGGGCATGCTGACGCTTGCGCGCAGCGTGATCGAAAGCAACCCGTTCCCCGCGCTCGCGCAGCCCGTGCTGGATCGCATCGCCAACGCGGCCAGCGTCACCGCGATCGGCGTCGAGGTGTCCGGCAGCGATCACATGGTGGTGCTGGCGCTATCACGGTCCAACGCGCCGTTCCGCCTGCATGTGGACGTGGGAAGCCGCTTTCCGGCGCTGATCAGCGCAACGGGCCGGCTGGTCGCCGCGTTTGCGGATCTATCCGAGAAGGAACTGGAGCGGCGCTTCAAGGCCCTGCGCTGGGATCAGGCGCCCGAGTTCGCGGCGTGGAAGGCTGACGTGGATGCCGTGCGGCGGCAGGGCTACAGCGTGGACCGCAACAACTACATCAACGGCGTCGTCGTGATCGCGGTGCCGGTGTTCGACAGTCATCAGCGGCTGACGCATGCGTTGGTGGCTGCGGGGTTGGCCGAACAACTCGATGCGGCGCGCGTGGAATCGCTGGCGGCGGAACTGCAGGGCGAGGCGCGCGCGTTGTCGCAACTGATGGCGGCCAGGAGCTAGACCCATGGACACGCATTCCGCCGACGATTCCGCCGTTCCGCCCGGTTGGCGCAAACGCACGTTGCCCGGGTTTGCGGGCCTGATCGGGCCGTTGTGGGTGCGCAAGGAGGACGATGGCTGGGCATATGGCCTGTTGACCACCGCCGACCATCTGAATCCCGCAGGCGTGGTGCACGGCGGATTGCTGACCGCGCTGCTGGACCACGGCATCAGCGCGATCGCGTGGGAAGCGCTGGGCCGGCGCGCCTGCGTGACCGTGCAACTGGACACGCATTTCCTGGCGGCGGCGCGCGAAGGACAGTTTCTGCAAGTGCGCGGCCGCGTGGCGCGGGCTACGTCGTCGCTGGTGTTCATGCAAGGGGAATTGAGCGCGGACGGGGAGGTCGTCGCGACGGCGGTTGCCGTGCTCAAGCAGGTCGGCCCGCCCCGGAAAACGGCGGGAGAACCTGCGACAGGCGAACCTGCGGCAGGCGGACCTGCGGCAGGCGAACCTGCGGCAAACACGCGGGCGGCGTAGCACTCCGCCGGCGATTCCGGATCAGCCCTGCGGCAGCGCGATCAACCGGCCCGTGCCGGCCGCTTCTTCCTCGCGCAGCTTGAAGCGCGCAACCGCATCGGCCAACACACGCGCCTGATCGCTCAACATGCCCGACGCCGCCGTGGACTGCTCGACCAGCGCGGCGTTCTGCTGCGTGGCCTGATCCATGTCGGCGACCGAGCGGTCGATCTGCCCCAGCCCCGTGCTTTGCTCGGCCATGGCGCCGTGGATCTCGCTCACCATCCGCTGCACGCGGTTGATGCCGTCGACGATCTCGGTCATGGTCGAACCGGCGGCCTGCACGCGTTCCGTGCCGCTCTTCACGTTCTGCACCGACGCCTCGATCAACGTCTTGATCTCCTGGGCGGAAGCCGCGCTTCGTTGCGCAAGCGTGCGCACCTCCCCCGCCACCACCGCGAAACCGCGGCCCTGTTCGCCGGCACGCGCAGCCTCGACCGCCGCGTTCAGCGCCAGGATGTTGGTCTGGAAGGCGATGCCGTCGATCACGCGGATGATCTCGGTGATGCGCCGCGACGATTGCGAAATCTCGTCCATGGTGGTGACCGCGTCCTTGACCACCTGCCCGCCGCGCGCGGCGACCGCGCTGGCTTCGTCGGCCAGGCGCGTCGCGTGCTCGGCGGTTTCCTCGGTCTGACGCACGCTGGACGCAAGCTCGGTCAGCGCCGACGACGTTTCCTCAAGCGAGGCGGCCGACGTTTCCGTGCGCTGCGACAGATCACGGTTGCCCATGTCGATCTCGCGCGTGGCGGCGCTCATCGAGTGCACGCCGCTGCGCACCTCGCGCATGACGTGGGTGATCTTCTCCACAAACGCGTTGAACGAGGCCGAAATCTGCGCGACCTCGTCATGACCGACCACGGCCAGGCGGTGCGTCATGTCGCCGTCGCCGGAACCGATGGTGTCCATGGCGTCGCGCACGGCGGACAGACGCTTGAAGGCGCGCGACGTGATCAGGCTGGCGATGCCCACGGCCACCAGCGTCAGGACCACCAGCGAGATCAGGGTGGCATTCAACACCTGCGTCAGGCCGACGGTGGCCTCGGTCTTGTCCAGCGCCACGACCAGATACCAGTCGGTGCCGGGAATGCGGCGCGCCTTCAGCAGCTTCTGCGCGCCGTCCAGCGCGATCTCAACAGGCTCTGCGCCGTCGCGGGCCATAGCCGCAATCGCATCGGCAGTCAGGGCCGGCGAGATGTCGGTCGACGGCTTGAGCGCCAGTTTGTCGTTCAGGTGCGAGATCACCTGGCCGTCCGTGCCCAGCACAAATGCGCTGCTGGACGGGGTGGGATGGATGGCCTTGATGATGTCCTTCACGCCGTCGAGCGGCACGGCGCCGCTCAGCACGCCGGTCGTCTGGTCGTTGCGGATCATCGGCGCGGTGAACGCCACGTACAGCACGCCGGTGCTGGAATCTCCGTAGGGCTTGGTGATCGTCAGCTTGCCGGCGGCCACGGCGCTCTTGTACCAGGGCCGGGCGGTCGGATCGTAATCCGCCGCGGTCTTGGTGGTGGAAAAGAAGGTCTTGTCGGACCAGCCGATGGTGGTGATGGGAAAGCCGTTGGTCTCGCCCATGAGCTTGGTCAGGCCCCGGGGATCGCCTTTCTCGACCACCTTCGCGGTGGCGTCGACAGCCTGCGCCTTGTCGGCCGACCAGCGCTCGATGGCGCTGGCGTTGCCGGAAGCCACGGCGTTCAGGGTCGCGGCGATGGTGGACATCATGTTGTCGCGCACGATCTGGTAGGTGATGAGGCCCGAGAGCGTGAGCGCTCCCACCACCGTAAAGCAGGTAATAAGCAAAATGCGGTTGCGCAGCGACGTTATCTTCATGCTCGTGTACTGGATACGCCGACGTGGAAAGTCGGCGGGTTGCTAGTCGGCCGGGAAATCCCCGGACGCAATCCGCTAACGGCAGGCGGATGCGGCGACTTTAGGGGGCCGAATCAGAACATCGAGCAATATCAATCGCGGCGCTGTCGGACCGCTTTCATTGCAGAAATGTGAACGGGGCAGAATCTGCCCCGTTTGCGGTTTTGGAAGGTGTGAATAGCGGGGTCAGAACCCCTCACGCGGCACGTGCACGCGGCCTTCCATCAGCACGCGCGCGCTGCGGCTCATGATGGCTTTGGTCACTTTCCAGTCGCCATCCACCAACTGCGCCTGCGCGCCGACACGCAGGGTGCCCGAAGGGTGTCCAAAGCACACGTTGTCGCGCTCGCCGCCGCCTGCCGCCAGGTTCACCAACGTGCCGGGCACGGCTGCTGCCGTGGCGATCGCGACGGATGCCGTGCCCATCATGGCGTGATGCAGCTTGCCCATGGACAGCGCGCGCACCAGCACATCGATGTCGCTCGTGCCGATCTTCTTGCCGCTGGACGAAATGTATTCCTTGGGTGGGGCGACGAAGGCGATCTTGGGGGTGTGCTGGCGGCTGGCGGCCTCAGCGAGGTCCTTGATGAGGCCCATGCGCAGCGCGCCGTGGGCGCGGATGGTATCAAAGCGCGACAGCGCGGCGGCGTCGCCGTTGATCGCGTCCTGCAGTTCCGTGCCGCTGTAGCCGAGCGCATCGGCTTCCAGGAAGATCGTCGGAATGCCGGAGTTGATCATCGTGGCCTTGAACGTGCCGACGCCGGGCACTTCCAGGTTGTCGACCAGATTGCCGGTAGGGAACATGGACCCGCCGTCGCCTTCCTCGGCCGGGTCCATGAATTCCAGGCGCAGTTCGGCAGCCGGGAAGGTCACGCCGTCCAGTTCGAAGTCGCCGGTTTCCTGCACCGCGCCGCCGGTGATGGGCACGTGCGCGACGATGGTCTTCTGGATGTTGGCCTGCCAGATCCGCACAACCGCGACGCCGTCCTGCGGAACGCGGGCGGGGTCGACCAGTCCGTTGGTGATGGCAAAGGGGCCGACCGCGGCGGACAGGTTGCCGCAGTTGCCGCTCCAGTCCACGAACGGCTGGTCGATGGAGACCTGGCCGAAGAGGTAGTCCACGTCATGGCCGGGTCGCGTGCTTTTGGCGACGATGACGGTCTTGCTGGTGCTGGACGTGGCGGCGCCCATCCCGTCAATCTGCTTGCCGTAGGGATCGGGGCTGCCGATCACGCGCAGGAGCAGCGCGTCGCGCGCAGCGCCCGGCACGCGGGCGGATTCCGGCAGGTCGTCCAGCTTGAAGAACACGCCTTTGCTGGTGCCGCCGCGCATGTAGGTGGCGGCGATCTTGGTTTGGGGAGCATGTGCCATGAGTCGATCCTGAAATATCGGTCCTGAGATATCGGAGTAGGGCGGCGGGCGCTGCAAACGCCCGCCCTTCGGTGCAACGGCCGGTCAGGCCAGCTTGCCGGCGTCCGTCGCCGAGGCGGCTTCCAGGAAATCCTGGGCAAAGCGCTGCAGCACGCCGCCGGCTTCGTAGATGGACACTTCTTCGGCGGTGTCCAGGCGGCAGGTCACCGGCACCTGTTCGGTGCTGCCGTTGCGGCGGTGGATGACCAGCGTCAGGTCCGCGCGTGGCTTGCGTTCGCCGATGACGTCGTAGCTTTCGGTGCCGTCAAGAGCCAGCGTCTTGCGGTTCACGCCGGGTTTGAATTCCAGCGGCAGCACGCCCATGCCGATCAGGTTGGTGCGGTGGATGCGCTCGAAGCCTTCGGCCACGATGGCTTCGACGCCGGCCAGGCGCACGCCCTTGGCGGCCCAGTCGCGCGACGAGCCCTGGCCGTAATCGGCGCCGGCCACGATGATGAGGGGCTGCTTGCGGTCCATGTAGGTCTCGATGGCCTCCCACATGCGCATGACCTGGCCTTCCGGCTCCACGCGCGCCAGCGAGCCTTGCTTTACCGAGCCGTCGGCGTTCTTCACCATTTCGTTGAAGAGCTTGGGGTTGGCGAACGTGGCGCGCTGCGCGGTCAGGTGGTCGCCGCGGTGCGTGGCGTACGAGTTGAAGTCTTCTTCGGGCAGGCCCATTTTGTGCAGGTATTCGCCCGCGGCGCTGTCCATCAGGATGGCGTTGGACGGCGACAGGTGGTCGGTGGTGATGTTGTCGCCCAGGACGGCCAGCGGCAGCATGCCGCGCAGCGTACGTTCGCCGGCCAGCGCGCCTTCCCAGTACGGCGGACGGCGGATGTACGTGCTTTGCGGGCGCCAGTCGTACAGCGGGCTGACGGCGGTCTGGCGGTCGTCCTTGATGCCGAACATGGGGGCGTAGACCTTGCGGAACTGCTCGGGCTTGACCGCCGACTTGACCATGGCGTCGATCTCTTCGTCGCTGGGCCAGATGTCCTTCAGGCGGATCTCGCGCCCATCGGCGGCCACGCCCAGGACGTCGCGCTCGATGTCGAAGCGGATCGTGCCGGCAATGGCGTAGGCCACGACCAGCGGCGGCGAGGCCAGGAAGGCCTGCTTGGCGTACGGGTGGATGCGGCCGTCGAAGTTGCGGTTGCCGGACAGCACGGCGGTCGCGTACAGATCGCGGTCGATGATTTCCTGCTGGATCTTCGGGTCCAGCGCGCCGGACATGCCGTTGCACGTGGTACAGGCGAACGCCACGACGCCAAAGCCCAGCTGTTCCAGTTCGTGCGTGAGGCCCGCTTCTTCCAGGTAGAGCTGCACGGCCTTGGATCCCGGCGCCAGCGAGCTCTTGACCCACGGCTTGCGCGCGAGGCCCGCGCGGTTGGCGTTGCGCGCCAACAGGCCCGCGGCGATCACGTTGCGCGGGTTGCTGGTGTTGGTGCAGCTGGTGATGGCGGCGATGATGACGGCGCCGTCGGGCATCAGGCCCGGCTGGTTCTCGACCACGCCGGCGATGCCGCGCTCGGCCAGGTCGGACACCGGCAGGCGGCGATGCGGGTTGGACGGGCCGGCCAGCGTGCGCACGACGGTGGACAGGTCAAAGCGCAGCACGCGCTCGTACTGCGCGGTCTTCAGGCTGTCGGACCACAGGCCCGCGGTCTTGGCGTAGTTTTCCACCAGCGCGATCTGCTCGTCCTCGCGGCCGGTCAGGCGCAGGTAGTCGATGGTCTGCTGGTCGATGGAGAACATCGCCGCGGTTGCGCCATATTCCGGCGCCATGTTCGAGATGGTGGCGCGGTCGCCCAATGTCAGGCTGGACGCGCCTTCGCCGTAGAACTCCAGGTACGCGCCCACCACCTTTTCCTTGCGCAGGAATTCGGTCAGGGTCAGCACGATGTCGGTGGCGGTGATGCCGGGCTGCGCGCGGCCGGACAGTTCGACGCCGACGATATCGGGCAGGCGCATCCACGATGCGCGGCCCAGCATGACGTTCTCGGCTTCCAGGCCGCCCACGCCGATGGCGATGACGCCCAATGCGTCGACGTGCGGGGTGTGGCTGTCGGTGCCGACCAGCGTGTCCGGGAAGGCCACGCCTTCCTGCGTGTAGATCACGGGCGACATCCGCTCCAGATTGATCTGGTGCATGATGCCGTTGCCCGGCGGCACGACCTCGATGTTCTCGAAGGCCTGCTTGGTCCAGTCGATGAAATGGAATCGGTCTTCGTTGCGGCGGTCTTCCACCGCGCGGTTCTTGGCAAAGGCGTCCGGGTCGTTGCCGTCGTATTCCACCGCCAGCGAATGGTCCACGATCAACTGCACCGGCACCACCGGGTTGACCTTGGCCGGGTCGCCGCCCTTGTCGGCGATGGCGTCGCGCAGACCCGCCAGGTCGACCAGCGCGGTCTGACCCAGGATGTCATGACAGACCACACGCGCCGGAAACCACGGAAAGTCCAGGTCGCGGCGGCGTTCGATCAGCTGCTTGAGCGCGGCGGTCAGCAGCGCGGGATCGCAGCGGCGCACCAGGTTTTCGGCCAGGACGCGGGACGTGTAGGGCAGGCCGTCATACGCGCCGGGCGCAATGGCCTCCACGGCCGCGCGGGCGTCGAAGTAGTCCAGGCGGGTGCCGGGCAGGTTCTTGCGGTACGACTTGTTCATCATGCCTCCGTGCGCTGTTGGGTGCTTTGCGCGATCTGTTGTTCGATATTGATGCGGGATGCGCGGATGTGCCGGCGCATCAGAAGTTCAGCCAGCTCGCCATCGCCGTCGGCGATGGCGTCCAGAATGCGGTGGTGCTCGGCATAGGCCTGCCGCGGGCGGTTGGGCGTCGTCGAATACTGGATGCGGTACATGCGCGCCAACTGATAGAGCTCGTCGCACAGCATGCGGAACAGCATCTGGTTGCCGCTGCCCTTGACGATGCGGTAGTGGAAATCGTAATCCCCTTCCTGCTGGTAATAGCCCAGGCCGGCCTGGAAGGCTTCGTCGCGTTCGTGCGCGTCCAGCACGCCGCGCAGCTCGTCGATTTCCGAGGGCGGCATGCGCTCGGCGGCCAGGCGGCAGGCCATGCCTTCCAGCGATTCGCGGATTTCGTAGAGTTCGACCAGTTCCTGGATCGACAGGGACACGACGCGCGCGCCGGCGTGCGGCACGCGCACCAGCAGCTTCTGGCCCTCCAGCCGGTGCAGGGCCTCGCGCAGCGGACCGCGGCTGACGCCGTGGATGCGCGCCAGTTCGGGTTCGGAGATCTTGCTGCCCGGGGCGATTTCGCCCTTGACGATGGCGGACTGGATCTTGCGGAAGATGTGGTCCGACAGGGTTTCGCCGTCGGGGGGCGCCGTGCCCGGCAGGGTGAGCACTTTGCTCATGGTGTCGACAATTTGTTCCGTTTGTGGGGTGATAAGCGGAAAAACGCGTCGGTAACGCGTCGAAGTGTCAACAATTTACTCCCCGGGCGGGGGCGGGCGCAAGGGCCGTCGGCCCCTGCGCGCCCCGTTGCCTCGGCACCTACCGCTTGTGGTGCACCTCCTGCATTCCATATACCTGCACGGGGAGGCCGGCGTGGCGGGCCTTCAATTGCAGGGACAGATACTGCGAGTAATGGCGCGACTGGTGCAGGTTGCCGCCGTGAAACCACAGGGCCTCTTGCTGCGTGGGCTTCCACATGTTGCGCTGTTCGCCCTCCCACGGCCCCGGGTCCTTGGTGGTGGCCGATCCCAATCCCCAGCATTTGCCGACCTTGTCCGCGACCTCGGGGCTGATCAGGTCCGCCGCCCAGCCATTCATCGAGCCGTACCCGGTGGCGTAGACCACCAGATCGGCGGGCAGCGTGACGCCGTTGGTCAGCACGACCGCATCGCGCGTGAGCCGGCTGACGTCGGTGCGGGATTGCAGCTTGATGCTGCCGTCGATGATGAGATCGCACGCGCCCACGTCGATGTAATAGCCCGAGCCGCGCCGCAGGTATTTCATGAAGAGACCCGAGCCGTCGTCGCCCCAATCCAGCATGAAGCCGGCGGCCTCCAGCTTCTGGTAGAACTCGGCGTCGCGCTCGCGCATCTGCTCGTAAAGCGGGATCTGGAATTGCGCCAGGATCTTGTAGGGCACCGACGCGAAGGTCAGGTCGGCTTTGCGCGTGGTCATGCCATTGGCCAGCGCCTGCTCGGAATACAGCCCGCCCAGCCCGATGTCCATCAGCGTCTCGGAGCGCACGATGTGCGTGGACGATCGCTGCACCATCGTGACGTTGGCGCCGCCTTCCCACAGCGCCGCGCAGATGTCGTGGGCCGAATTGTTGGCGCCGATGACGACGACGTTCTTGCCGCGGTAGGCGTCCGGGCCGGGATGGCGCGACGAGTGCTGCTGCTCGCCCTGGAACTCGTCCTGTCCTGGAAAGCTGGGCACATTGGGCTTACCCGACATACCGGTGGCCAGCACCAGCTGTTTGGGCCGCAGCACCACGGGCTTGCCCTCGCGCACGACCTGGACCTCCCATTCCTCTTTGTCCTCGTCGTAGCGCGCCGACTCGCAGATCGTGGAGGTCCAGTAGTTCAGCTCCATCACCTTCGTGTACATCTCCAGCCAGTCGCCGATCTTGTCCTTGGGCGCGAAAACGGGCCAGTTTTCGGGGAAGGGGATGTAGGGCAGGTGGTCGTACCAGACCGGGTCGTGCAGGCACAGCGACTTGTAGCGCTTTCTCCAGCTGTCGCCGGCGCGCTCGTTCTTTTCGAGGATGAGCGTGGGCACGTCGAGTTGGCGCAGACGCGCGCCCAGCGCGATGCCGCCCTGGCCGCCGCCGATGATCAGCACGTAGGGCTGCGTTTCGTAGCCCAGCTCGGCGGCTTCGCGTTCGCGTTTTTCCAGCCAGGTCTGGCGTTCGCGGCTGTGGCCGTGCTGGGCGCCCATGGGCCGGCGCACGCCGCTCGGTTCTTCGTGGCCCTTCAGTTCCGACATGGTGGTGAGCAGCGTCCAGATCTTGCCGTCCTTGACCCGGATGTGGCCGTAGCCGCGCGCGAGATTCGTATCAACGCGGAACCAGCCCTGCAGCAGGCCGCCTTCTTCGGTGGTCGCCTCGGCCTCGTCGCGGGTGAAGCGCACCGGCTCGACCTGTTGCAACTGGTGTTCCAGCATGTCGCGGATCTGGTCCTGGCCTTCCAGCGTGCGCAGGTTCCAGGAAAACAGCACCAGGTCGCGCCAATAGCATTCGTCCTGGAACATCCGGGCGACGGCGTCGATGTCCTTGTTGCCCAGCGCAGTGTTCAGCTGCGCGAGCAACGCGTCCAAGGCGGCGTCGGCAGCGTGGTCGATCGGCATGTCATGTCTCCTTGCCCGGGGTGGGCGGTCGTTGTCGTGGCGGACGCACGGTCCGGCGGCCGGCGATCCGGCGGTCCGGCGGCGGCCCCGTCCTGTGTCGGAAGGTGGTCGCCGATCAGGAACATGCAAATGCCATGCCAGGTGAGTCGGACGGGGAAGCCCCGGCGCGCGCGGGTCGAGGCGGGAGTGGGGGTGTGGCGCGATGCCACACCTGTGGCGCAACGTTGTCGCGCAACCCCGTGGCGCAATCCCATGGAGCAATCCCGTGGTGCAACCGCGCGCGATCCGCGCGACGCTGCAGCGTCAGCGGCGCGAGGCCAATCCGTAGCGGCGCATCTGGCGATGCACGGTGGAACGGTCCACGCCCATGCGACGCGCCGCTTCCGATACGTTGCCCGCGCAGCTGGCCAGCGTGGCGCGCAGCGCGGCTTCCTCGGGGCTGCCAGCCACGGGTGCTGCCTCCGGCGCCAACGTGTCGGGCAGGTCGTGCGGCTGGATGACGCCGTGTTCGCACAGCGCGGCAGCCACCGCAATGACGTTGGCCAGTTCACGGATGTTGCCTGGCCACGCGTGCGCTTTCAGGGAGATCAACGCGGCAGGCGACAGCGCGGGCGCGCCGGATTCGTCCTGGTGCCGCGCCAGGATGCGCGCGATCAGCCAGTCCAGGTCCTGCCGTTCGCGCAGGGGCGGCACGGTGAGCGCGGCCGCGTTGATGCGGTAGTACAGGTCTTCACGAAAACGCCCCTCGCGCACCAGCGCGCCAAGGTCGCGGTGCGATGCCGACACCAGCGACAGGCGCAGCGCGCGCGGCGCATTGGCCCCGATCGGGGTGACCTCGGATTCCGCCAGCACGCGCAGCAGGCGGCTTTGCAGCGCCAGTGGCATGTCGCCGATCTCGTCCAGAAAGAGGGTGCCGCCGTCGGCTTCCTCGATAAGACCCTTGCGGCCCTTGGGGGCGGCGCCGGTGTAGGCGCCGGGCAGGTAACCGAACAACTCGCTTTCGATCAGCGATTCGGGGATGGCGGCGCAATTGACGGCGACGAAGCGGCCAGCGCGCCGGCTTTCATCGTGGATGGCGCGCGCAAGGTACTCCTTGCCGACGCCGGTCTCGCCCTGCAGCAGCATGGGCAGGCCCTGCCGCGCCAGCTTGGCGGCGCGCACCAGCAGCGCGGCCA
>NZ_DIEJ01000101.1:0-11764 GCF_002418565.1 Achromobacter sp. UBA5777
TGCACGCCGAGTGGTTCACCGTGCCCCAGGCCACCGTGGACGCGATTGCCGCGGCCCGCGCCAAGGGCGGACGCGTGATCGCCGTCGGCACCACCAGCGTGCGCGCGTTGGAATCGGCCGCCGCGCAGACCGAGGGCCACACCGCCCCCGGCGTCCCGCTGGCCCCCGCCCAAGGCGACACGCGTCTGTTCATCACCCCCGGTTACCAGTACCGTGTGGTGGACGCGCTGGTCACCAACTTCCATCTGCCCCAGTCGACCCTGCTGATGCTGGTGTCGGCGCTGGCCGGCGTCGAGCCCATCCGCCGCGCCTACGCCCACGCCGTCGCCGCGCGCTACCGCTTCTTCAGCTACGGCGACGCCATGTTCATCGAAACCCCTGCCTCATGACCGGACTCAACTTCGAACTGCTCGCCACCGACGGCGGCGCCCGCCGCGGCCGCATCACGCTGAACCACGGTGTGGTCGAAACCCCCATCTTCATGCCGGTGGGCACCTACGGCAGCGTCAAGGCGATGATGCCGCACGAGCTCAAGGAAATCGGCTCGCAGATCGTGCTGGGCAACACCTTCCACCTGTGGCTGCGCCCGGGTACGGAAATCATGGAAAAGCATGGCGGCCTGCACGGCTTCATGCAGTGGGACAAGCCCATCCTGACCGACTCCGGCGGCTTCCAGGTGTTCAGCCTGCAGGGCATGCGCAAGATCACCGAGGAAGGCGTCAAGTTCGCCTCTCCCATCGACGGCGCGCGCCTGTTCCTCACGCCCGAAGAATCGATGCGCATTCAGCGCTCGCTCAATTCCGACATCGTCATGGTGTTCGACGAGTGCACGCCCTATGAAATCGACGGCCGCCCCGCCACCGTCGAAGAGGCCGCCCGCTCGATGCGCATGTCGCTGCGCTGGGCGCGCCGCTCGCGCGACGAATTTGACCGCCTGGGCAACCCGAACGCGCTCTTTGGCATCGTGCAGGGAGGCATGTACGAGTCGCTGCGCGACGAATCCCTGGCCGGGCTGCAGGACATCGGCTTTCATGGCTACGCGATCGGCGGCCTGTCGGTGGGCGAGCCCAAGGAAGACATGATGCGCATCCTGGCGCACGTGACGCCCAAGCTGCCCGTCCAGGCCCCGCGCTACCTGATGGGCGTGGGCACCCCCGAAGACCTGGTCGAGGGCGTGAGCCGCGGCGTCGACATGTTCGACTGCGTCATGCCCACCCGCAACGCGCGCAACGGCTGGCTGTTCACGCGCTTTGGCGACGTGAAGATTCGCAACGCCAAGTACCGCGACGACACCCGTCCGCTGGACCCCAGTTGCAGCTGCCACACTTGCGGCAATTTCTCGCGCGCCTACCTGCACCACCTGCAGCGCGCCAACGAAATCACCGGCGCGCGCCTGAACACGCTGCACAACCTGCACTTCTATCTGACTATCATGAAGGAAATGCGCGAGGCCATTGCGGAAGGCCGTTTTGACGCCTGGCGCGCCCAGTTCGCCGCGGACCGCGCCCGCGGCATCGAGTAGCCGGTTAAAAAAGCCCCGCCAGGGGCTTTTACCGGCAGGTTTCGCCCCCATTTGTCCGGGCAGGCCGCCGCTGCAAGCGGAAGCCGCCTTGACGCCCGGGATGACATCCTGGTTAAAGGCGGGCGATAACCTCTATACAATAGTCGGCTTGCCCTATCCATGGCTCGCGCGGGGATGGGCGCATTAAAAACATAGCGATAAACCCAAACAGACTCAAACGCAGGAGAATTCAATGTCCGTTATCGATACCGCCAGCCTCGTCGTGGCCCAGGCCGCCGCCCCCGAAGGCAATGCGCTGATGGGCATGCTGCCCATCATCCTGATGTTCGTGATCCTCTATTTCCTGATGATCCGTCCGCAGATGAAGCGCCAGAAAGAACACCGCAACCTGATCGCGGCCCTGGCCAAGGGTGACGAAGTCGTCACCGCCGGCGGCCTGCTCGGCAAGGTCACCAAGGTCAACGACAGCTACGTCACCGTCGAAGTCTCCGAACTGGCCGACAAGCCCGTCGAAGTCATCATGCAGAAGTCGTCGGTCTCGACCGTTCTGCCCAAGGGAACCATCAAGGCCCTGTAAGCGTCCCAGAAGAGCCCCAACGGGGCTCTTGTCCTTGAAGGCGCCTACCGCCGCCCGCCGCGCTCACCCGCTCGGGCGGCCCTTTCATCTCTTTAAATGAAGTAGCCGGCAATGAACCGCTATCCCCTCTGGAAGTACATTACGGTCCTGGTCGCGGTCCTCATTGGCCTGCTGTACACGCTTCCCAATTTCTACGGCGAATCCCCCGCCGTACAGGTGTCCAGCGCCAAAGCCACGGTCAAGGTCGACACCGCCGTGCTGGCCCGCGTGGAACAGATCCTGGCCGACGCCAAGATCCCCAACGAAGGCGCCTATTTCGAATTGAACGGCACGCTCGGCACCGTGCGCGCCCGCTTCCCGTCGACCGACGTGCAGCTGCAGGCCCGCGACCTGATCGAAAAATCGCTCAATACCGTTCCCGGCGACCCGCAATACACCGTGGCGCTGAACCTGCTGCCCGCCTCGCCGCCCTGGATGCGCGCGCTGGGCTGGTTCGCGCCCAAGCCCATGTACCTGGGTCTGGACCTGCGCGGCGGCGTGCACTTCCTGCTGCAGGTCGACATGCAGGGCGCCCTGACCGCCCGCTATGACTCCTTGTCCGCCGACGTGCGCTCGGTGCTGCGTGACCAGAAGATCCCCGTGACCGGCGTTGAACGCTCCGGCCAGAGCATCGCCGCCACCTTCGCCAACACCGACGACCGCGACCGCGCCATCTCGACGCTGCGTTCGCGCCTGCCGGATCTGGAATTCACCGAACGCGAAGAAGGCGGCAAGCAATTGCTGCTGGCCTCCCTGAACCCGGCCGCCGTCACCCGCGTGCAGGATTCCGCGCTCAAGCAGAACATCAACACGCTGCACAACCGCATCAACGAACTGGGCGTGGCCGAACCGGTCATTCAGCAACAGGGTTCGGACCGCATCGTGGTGCAACTGCCTGGCGTGCAGGATGTGGCCAAGGCCAAGGAACTGCTGGGCCGCACTGCCACGCTCGAAATCCGCATGGTCGACGACTCCCCCGCCGCGCAGGCCGCGCTGCTGGGCGGCAGCGTCCCGTTTGGTCTCGAACGCTACAACGACCGCGACGGCCGTCCCATCCTGGTCCGCCGCCAGGTCATCCTGACCGGCGAAAACCTGCAGGACGCCCAGCCGGGCCGCGATTCGCAGACCCAGCAGGCCGCCGTCCACCTGACGCTGGATTCCAAGGGCGCCCGCATCTTCCGCGACGTCACCCGCGACAACATCAACAAGCGCATGGCCATCCTGCTGTTCGAAAACGGCAAGGGCGAAGTGGTCACCGCGCCTGTCATCCGCGGCGAAATCGCGGGCGGCCAGGTGCAGATCTCGGGCAGCATGTCGTCCGAGGAAGCCGCCGACACGGCACTGCTGCTGCGCGCCGGCGCGCTGGCCGCACCGATGTCCATCATCGAGGAACGCACCATCGGCCCGAGCCTGGGCGCCGACAACATCTCGAAGGGCTTCTACTCGACGCTGTACGGCTTCCTGGCCATCGCCGCGTTCATCATCATCTACTACCACCTGTTCGGCGTGTTCTCCACGATCGGCCTGACGTTCAACGTGCTGCTGCTGCTGGCCCTCTTGTCCATGCTGCAGGCGACGTTGACGCTGCCGGGTATCGCGGCTATCGCGCTGACGCTGGGCATGGCCATTGACTCGAACGTGCTGATCAACGAGCGCATACGGGAAGAGCTGCGCGCGGGGGCCACTCCCCAGCAGGCCATCCATCACGGCTTCGAACGCGCGTGGGGCACCATTCTTGACTCGAACCTCACCACGCTGATCGTGGGCCTGGCGCTGCTGGCTTTCGGTTCGGGCCCGATCCGGGGCTTCGCGGTGGTTCACTGCCTGGGCATCCTCACCTCGATGTTCTCGTCTGTCGTGGGCGTGCGCGCGCTGGCCAACCTGTACTACGGCCGCAAGAAGAAGCTCACCTCGATCTCCATCGGCGAAGTCTGGAAGCCGAAGGCAAACTGAAAATAGGGCGGACGGCCCGGGCCGTCCGCCACAGAAAAGAACCGAAGGCGAAAAATGGAATTTTTCCGGATTCACCGCACCATCCCGTTCATGCGCCATGCGCTGGTGCTGAACATCATCAGTCTCGTCACCTTCCTGCTGGCGGTCTTTTTCATCGTCACGCGCGGCTTTCACCTGTCGATCGAGTTCACCGGCGGCACGGTCATGGAGGTCAATTACGCCCAGACGGCACAGCTCGAAAACGTGCGTGGCGTGGTGTCCAAGCTGGGCTACACCGACTTCCAGGTCCAGAACTTCGGCACCTCGCACGACGTCATGATCCGCCTGCCCCTGCAGGAAGGCCAGACGTCCGCCACGCAGAGCGAAACCGTCATGGCCGCACTGAAGGCCGCCGACTCGGGCGTCGAACTGCGCCGCGTCGAGTTCGTGGGTCCGCAGGTGGGGCAAGAACTGCTGCACAACGGCCTGATGGCCCTGCTGGTCGTCGTGATCGGCATCATGATCTATCTAGGCTTCCGCTTCGAATGGAAGTTCGCGGTCGCCGGCGTCATCGCCAACCTGCACGACGTGGTCATCATCCTGGGCTTCTTTGCGTTCTTCCAGTGGGAGTTTTCGCTGGCGGTGCTGGCCGGCGTGCTGGCCGTGCTGGGTTACTCCGTGAACGAATCCGTGGTCATCATGGACCGGATCCGTGAAAACTTCCGCAAGTACCGCAAGGCGGACGTGCACGAAGTCATCAACAGCGCCATCACCCAGACCATCTCGCGGACCATCATCACCCACGGTTCGACCCAGATGATGGTGCTGGCCATGCTGTTCTTCGGCGGCCCCACCCTGCACTACTTCGCCATGGCCCTGACCATCGGCATCTGGTTCGGCATCTACTCGTCGGTGTTCGTCGCCGCCGCGCTGGCCATGTGGATGGGCGTCAAGCGCGAAGACCTGGTCAAGCCGGTCAAGAAGGAAGGCGAGGAAGGCGAAGTCGCCTGATTGCCAGCCTGCTGACATGCAAAACCCGTCGCTTGCGACGGGTTTTTCTTTTTGGGTCAGGCAATTTGCGGTTCGCACGAATAGCCTGCTTCAGTGACCCCGGTTAGTTTGTCCGATTCCCCGCAAGAGCGGTTGATATATATATCCGAACAGGTATATTCATGTGGACGAACAAACCCAAGCTGCTTTTCTGAGAGGCATCTTCCAGAAAGGATTTCAAAACATTCCCGGTGCCCCTGCAAAAGCGCATGGGGATGTCGCTGTACACCCTGCAATGCGGCCGTTGGCCTGATGCCGCAAAGCCATGAAAGGACTGGGATCTGGCGTGTATGAACTGGTCGACACTGAACGAGGCAATGCTTACCGCACCGCTTATGCAATGAAGATCGACACAGCAATCCATGTCCTTCACGCATTCCAGAAAAAATCCAGATCCGGCATCAGCACACCGCAAAGCGACCTCGATCTCATTTCACGCCGGCTCAAGCGGGCAATGGCTCGCCGATACCTGGCCCGGAGCGCTCCATGACACGTCACCACAATTCCGGCACGCAAAACGTGCTCTACGACCTCGGCTTTGAAGACGCAGCGGAGCTCACCGCCAAGGTCCAATTGGCCATCCGATTCAACGACTTGATCGACGAGCGCGGCTTGAACCAGCGGGAGGTCGCCGCGCTGACAGGGATGACGCAGCCCAAGGTGTCTCAGATCCGGAGGTACAAGCTTCAGAACATCTCTCTGGAACGGGTCATGCAGGCGCTGGTTGCGCTGGACCAGCGCGTCGAAATCCGGGTGCGCAAGGCACGTCGGCCAGAGGCGGCCGGCATCTCCGTCGCTGCGTGACGTTCGCGCTTATCAGATCGATTTCTCCGCGATCCACGCATACAGGCGCGCGCGCATTCGTTACCATGCCCCTCATGAAACTCTCCATCGACCACATCGTCATCGCCGCCGCGGACCTCGCCAGCGGCACCGAATATGTTGCCGGCCTGCTCGGCATCGCGCCGCAGGGCGGCGGGGCACATCCGCGCATGGGCACCCATAACCGGGTGCTGGGCATGGCGGACGGCGTGTACCTGGAAGTCATTGCCATCGATCCCGATGCGCCGGCGCCTGATCGCCCCCGCTGGTTCGGGCTGGACCAGGGCGACGTGCGCGCACGCATCGAACAAGGGCCATTCCTGGCCCATTGGGCCGCGCGCGTGGAGGCGCCGCTAGACCTGACGCGCATGCAGGCCGAACACCCCGACCGGCTGCCGCCCGCCATCGCCATGACGCGCGGCGACCTGCGCTGGCGCCTGACTGTGCCGGATGATGGCAGCCTGCCGGCGTGGCGCGAAGCCGGTTACGAGGCCGGCGAAGGCCTGCTGCCGACGCTGATCCAATGGGACGTGGAAAACACGCCGGGCGCGACGCTGCCGCGCCAGCCGCTGCGGCTGCTGCGTCTGACCGGCTGCCACCCCCGCGCCTCGCTGCTGCGCCAGGGGCTCGCCTGGATGGGTGCGGATAGCCTGATCGACGTGGAGCAGGCCGAAGGCCCGCCCCGCCTGCGCGCGCAGATCGAAACGCCGTCCGGGATCAAGCTGCTGACGTGACGCCTGCGGTTTAGCCGTGGCGTGATGCCTTGGGTTCATCCGCGGCCGGACGCCTTGGGTTAATCCGCGGCCGGACGCCTTGGCTTCACCGTCGGCCGGAAGCCTTGGTTTCATCCACGGCTTGCCGCCTTAGGGTATCCGTCCCTGTAAGCAACGCCCCACAACAACGCCATCCACGGAACGAAAAAAAACCGCGGGGGTGATCTGCCTCCCCGCGGTCTTCTCTGGCGTCCAGGTGCTGCCTTAGCCCTTCTTCCACCAACGCCACGGCGCGCGCAGCGGCCATTGATACTTGCTGCACAGCACGCGGGGGGCCAGATAGTGCCCCACCAGCACGGCGATGCCGGCAGCCGTCATCACGTCCGACAGGTAGTGATCCAGGTTCACCAGCCGGCTGATCGCCACCAGCGCCGCCAGCAGCAGGAACACCCATCGCCAACGCGGCGCCAGAATGCCCAACACCACCGCCACCGAGAAGGCGGCATAGGTATGGCTGGACGGAAAGGAATTGAACTGCTGGGCGCGCGAAAACGATTCGCCCAATCCGTAAATGCCTTGCTCGAAGAACAACTCGGGCCGCGCCCGGGCCACGGTGCGCTTGAGCACCAGCACCACCAGCCCGCCGACCGCCATGGTCGACAGCATCAGCAGGCTGCCGCGCGCCATGGCGGCATAGCTGACACGCAGCGGATTGCGCCATCCGCGCGCCAGACCCACCAGGCCGATCACGTAGAACGCCAGCGCCATGACGATGTAATGGCCGCTTTCGCCCAGCTCGCCCACCCATTCGAAGGACTGGTCGACGCCTTCCGACACCGATTTCTGGATCCAGATGGCCAGCGGCAGGTCGACCCACAGCGCGCACGCCGCGGCGGCCAGCGCCAGCGCGCCCGCCAGCAGCGCCCACACGGACGCGGGATACGGATTACGGTATTCGTCCTGGACTGCGGAACCGGTCCCGCCAGCGAGGGAGGGAGCGGCTGCCGGAGGCGTAAGGCGATTGGAATTCATCGGTGCCGCTCGGGAGAAAAAAGGGATTTTACCGGCGCCTGCGGGCGCGCGGACCGCTATCGTAACGGCCAACGCGCGCGCCTCCAAGAAACAATTCTTGGGCAAGGGTTAAAATCCGCCCTTTCCCCCTTTCCAGCCCCCGGGATCTACACCCGTCACGGCGACCATCATGCAAGAAACCTCTCTCAAGCGCGCGGGCAATCCCCGCGACGGCGCCTCCGCCGCCCTGCCTTCGGCCACTCCCGGCGCCGGCTCCCCCCGCAAGCTGTACATCCGCACCTTCGGCTGCCAGATGAACGAGTACGACTCGGACAAGATGGCCGACGTGCTGCGCGAGGACCAGGGCGGGCTCGAACTGACCGACAACCCGGAAGAGGCGGACGTCATCCTGTTCAACACCTGTTCCGTGCGCGAAAAGGCGCAGGAAAAGGTGTTTTCGGATCTGGGCCGCGTGCAACACCTGAAGAAGACCAATCCGAACCTTGTCATCGGCGTGGGCGGCTGTGTCGCCAGCCAGGAAGGCGAGGCGATCGTCAAACGCGCGCCGTATGTGGACGTGGTGTTCGGACCGCAGACCCTGCACCGCCTGCCCGATCTCATCAAGCGCCGCCGCGACGAAGGCCGTTCGCAGGTCGACATCAGCTTCCCTGAGATCGAAAAGTTCGACAACATGCCGCCGCCGCGCGTCGAAGGGGCCACGGCATTTGTCTCGATCATGGAAGGCTGTAGCAAATACTGCAGCTTCTGCGTCGTGCCCTACACGCGCGGCGAAGAGGTCTCGCGCCCGTTCGACGACGTCCTGATCGAAGTGGCCGACCTGGCGGACCAGGGCGTCAAGGAAGTGACGCTGCTGGGCCAGAACGTGAACGCCTACCGCGGCCGCATGACCGATTCCGACGAGATCGCCGACTTTGCGATGCTGCTGGAATACGTGCATGAAATCCCCGGCATCGAGCGCATCCGCTACACGACCTCGCACCCCAAGGAAATGACCCAGCGCATGGTGGACGCCTACGCCCGCCTGCCCAAGCTGGTGTCGTTCCTGCACCTGCCGGTGCAAGCCGGCAGCGACCGCGTGCTGGCCGGCATGAAGCGCGGCTACACCACGCTGGAATTCAAGTCGGTCGTGCGCCGCCTGCGCGCCGCCCGCCCGAATCTGACGCTGTCCTCGGACTTCATCGTGGGCTTTCCCGGCGAGACCGAGGAAGACTTCGAAAAGACGCTCAAGCTGATCGAGGACGTCGGCTTCGACACCTCGTTTTCGTTCGTGTACTCGCGCCGCCCGGGCACGCCCGCCGCGGACCTCACCGACGACACCCCGCAGGACGTGAAGCTGCGCCGTCTGCAGCGCCTGCAGGCGCTCATCAACGACCAGGCGGCAACGATCGCCCGCAACATGGTGGGCACGCGTCAGCGCCTGCTGGTCGAAGGCCCCTCGCGCCGCGACCCGAACGAACTCATGGGCCGCACCGAGAACAACCGCATCGTCAATTTCCCCGCGCCCGCGCGGCTCATCGGACAAATGGTCGACGTCATCATCACCGAGGCGCACACGAATTCGCTGCGTGCCCGCGTGGCCGACGTGGACCGCACTTCGCAAGAGGCTGAATGACCACACCCCGCCCCCGCGCGCGTCGCAGCATGCCCGTCATCGTCAACCTGGACGGCGACAACACCCACCTGGCCAATCTCTGTGGCCCCCTGGACGAAAACCTGCGGCAACTTGCCGACGGCATGACCGTCAAGCTGTCCCGCCGCGGCAGCCGCGTCACCATCGAAGGCGAGCGGGCCGAACTGGCTGGCCGCATCCTGCGCCGCTTCCACGAACAGGCCGTGCACCGCGCCCTGTCCATCGATGACATCCAGCTTGGATTGGTCGAGATCGGGGTGGGCCGCCAGGAAGACAAGCTCAAGGAAGAGCAGGCCCGGGAACTGGACGCCCTGCCCGCCCTGGACGATGAAAGCGACGGCATCGCGCTGCGCACCAAGCGCAGCGACCTGCGCCCGCGCACGCCGCGCCAGCGCGACTACCTGAACAACATCCTCAAGCACGACATCACGTTCGGCGTCGGCCCCGCCGGCACGGGCAAGACCTGGCTGGCCGTGGCCTGCGCCATCGACGCCATGGAACGCGACACGGTCCAACGCCTGGTGCTGACCCGCCCCGCCGTCGAAGCGGGCGAGCGCCTGGGCTTTCTGCCTGGCGACCTGGCGCAAAAGGTCGACCCGTACCTGCGCCCGCTGTATGACGCGCTGTACGACCTGATGGGCTTCGAAAAGGTCCAGCGCCTGTTCGAGAAGCAGACCATCGAGATCGCCCCGCTGGCCTACATGCGCGGCCGGACGCTGAACCACGCCTTTGTCATCCTCGACGAGGCGCAGAACACGACGCCCGAGCAGATGAAGATGTTCCTGACGCGGATCGGCTTCGGCAGCAAGGCGGTCATCACCGGCGACCCGTCGCAGGTCGACCTGCCGCGCGGCCAGGAAAGCGGGCTGGCGCATGCGGTCAAGGTGCTGCATGACGTCCAGGGCATCGCCACCACCAAGTTCACCAGCCGCGATGTCGTGCGCCACCCTCTGGTCGCCCGCATCGTCGACGCTTACGACCGCGCCGCCGAAGATGAAGCCTGAGCTGTCCCTGTCCGTGCAGTACGGCGTCGAAGAGGCCCGCCTGCCCCGCTGGCGCCTGCGCCGCTGGGCAGAGCGCGCGCTGGGCGCCGCCTTTGAAGACGGTCTGGTGGAGTTTTCGGCCGCAGAACTGAGCCTGCGGCTGGTCGGCGCGGCCGAGGGCCGCCGCCTGAACCGCGACTTCCGCGGCCGCGACTACGCCACCAACGTGCTGACCTTCGAGTACGGCGTGGATCCCGTGGGCGTGGCGCGCGGCGACATCGTCATGTGCGTGCCCGTGCTGGTGCGCGAGGCCCGCGAGCAGCGCAAGACGCTTTTGGACCACGCCGCGCACCTCACCATCCACGGCGTGCTGCATTCGCTGGGCTACGACCACATCAAGGCGCGCGAAGCCAAGCGCATGGAAGCCCTGGAAACCGCGACGCTTGCGCAGATGGGCATTGCCGATCCGTACGTGGCCGACTGACCGCCGCCGCCCGCGTGCCGGAGGCCTCGGGACAACCCTGAGAAAATGCCGGAAAATGGCGTGCAGCAAGGCGCAGATCGCGTCCATTGCAGCCATTTTCCGGGCCGGCGTTACAAACGATGGGCCAGTATCGGTTATGCTGGCTCCTCCCTAACTTGTCCTCCCGGACGATGTCTGACCCTTACCCTGCTCCCGAAGCGACGCCTGCTCGCTCTGCCAAACCCGCCACCAAATCCCTCCTAGACCGCCTGCTTTCCCTTGTGCGCAAAGAGCCCGAGGACCGCGAAGGCATCAAGGCCGTCCTCGAAGCCGCGCACGAACGCCAGTTGCTCGACGCGGAGTCGTACAAGATGATCAAGGGCGCGCTTGCCGTGTCCGAGGGCACCGTCGGCGACATCATGGTCCCGCGTTCGCGCATGGATCTGCTCGATGTCACGCAGCCCATCCCGTACCTGGTGGCTTCGGTGATCGAAACCGCGCATTCGCGGTTCCCCGTCTACGAGGGCGATCGCGACAACATCATCGGCATCCTGCTGGCCAAGGATCTGCTGCGCTGCATGCTCGAGCCCAACATCGAAATGCGCACGCTGGTCCGCCCCGCCGTCTTCATTCCCGAATCCAAACGCCTGAACGTGCTGCTGCACGAGTTCCGCGCCAGCCGTAACCACCAGGCCATCGTCATCGACGAGCATGGCGGCATTTCCGGGCTGGTCACGATGGAAGACGTGCTGGAACAGATCGTCGGCGACATCGAAGACGAGTTCGACGAGACCGAAGAAGATTCCATTTTCCCCGAAGGCGAGAACCAGTGGCGCGTACTTGCGGCTACCGATATCTCGCACTTCAACGAAGTGTTCGGCTGCCAACTGCCCGATGACGAGTACGACAGCGTGGGCGGCTGGATGGGCGGCCAATTGGGCCGTATTCCGCGCCGCGGCGACCACGCCGATTTCGACGGCCTGCGCCTTGAAGTGGCGCGC
>NZ_DIEJ01000102.1:0-26031 GCF_002418565.1 Achromobacter sp. UBA5777
CCAAGGTGCTCAAGCAGGCTGGCAAGGCCAGCGGCGGCAAGTCGGCGGTGCGCCGTCCTACCGCTGGCGGGAGCGGCCAGCACGCCGGCCAGCGGCCCGGCTCACGGCTTGGACGCGGCCATACGGCGGCGCGCTTCGGAGGCGCAAAGCTGACCCCTATGTCACGGCGCGTGACCATCAAGACGCTGCTGGTCAACCAGCGCAACGCCAGTCCGCAGTCGCTCGCCAAGCACCTGCGCTACATCGAGCGCGACGGTGCCGGCCGGAACGGCGAGCCGGGCCGTGCCTACGGGCCGCAGACCGACGAAGCCGACCTCGATGCCTTCAAGGAACGCTGCCAGGACGACCGACATCATTTCCGCTTCATCGTCTCACCTGAAGACAGTGCGGAGCTGGACGACCTGCGCACCTACACCCGGCACCTGATGAACCGGATGGAGGCCGACCTGGGGACGCGGCTGGATTGGGTGGCGGTCGATCACTGGAACACCGACAACCCGCACACGCACCTGATCGTGCGCGGACGCGACGATACCGGCAAAGACCTCATCATCGCGGGCGACTACATCGCCCACGGCTTCCGCCATCGCGCCGCCGAGCTGGCGACGGAATGGCTGGGGCCGCGCACCGAACTGGAGATCCAGCAGACCTTGCAGCGCGAGGTGGAGCAAGAGCGGTGGACGAGCCTCGACCGCACGTTGCAGCGCGAGGCCGGCGAGGATGGCCGGGTGCAGATCGAACGCTTCAACGAACCCCGGCTGCAACGCCAGCGCCTGCTGCTGATCGGCCGCCTGCAACACTTGCAGCGCCTGGGCCTGGCCGACGAGGTGCAGCCCGGCACCTGGGCCGTCCATGCGGACGCGGAGAAGACCTTGCGTGCCCTGGGCGAGCGTGGCGACATCATCCGAACGATGCAGCGGGCCATGAGCGGCAAGCCTCGCGAGCTGGCGGTGTTCGAGCCGGGCGACGACGGCCGCACTATCGTCGGTCGCGTGGCTGCTAAGGGTCTGGCCGACGAGCTGCACGACCGCGGCTATCTGGTCATCGACGGGTTGGACGGCAAAGCCCACTACGTCGCGTTGGACGCCCGCGACGAGCTGGCGAACTATCCCATCGGCGCGGTGGTGGAGGTACGCGGTTCCGCCGAGGTGCGGGCGGCCGACAAGAACATCGCCACGCTGGCGAGCAATGGCCTGTACCGCACCGATCACCACCTGGCGATCGAGCAAGGCCGAGCCAAGCCCGGCCGCGACCCGCAAGAGGCTGTGGCGGCCCATATCCGCCGGCTGGAAGCCCTACGGCGGGCCGGCATCGTGGAGCGCGTGGCCGAGGGGTTATGGAAGGTGCCGGACGACTTGGCCGAGCGTGGCCGCCAGTACGACGCGCAGCGGCTGGGCGGCGTGGCGGTCGAACTGAAATCGCATCTGCCGATTGAACGGCAGGCCCGCGTCATCGGCGCGACCTGGCTGGATCAGCAGTTGATCGGCGGCGGCAAGGGACTGGGCGACCTGGGCTTTGGCGGCGATGCTAGGCAAGCCTTGCAGCAGCGCGCCGACTTCCTCGAAGAACAGGGGCTGGCCCAGCGGCGCGGGCAGCGGCTGATTCTCTCCCGGAATCTGCTGGAAACGCTGCGCAATCGGGAGCTGGCGCAGGCCGCCCAGCACATTGCCGCCGATAGCGGATTGGAGCATCGGCACGTCACAGACGGGCAGCGCGTAGCCGGCATCTACCGGCGCTCGGTCATGCTCGCCAGCGGTCGCTATGCGCTGCTCGATGACGGCATGGGATTCAGTCTGGTGCCTTGGCGGCCGATAATCGAGCCACGACTGGGGCAGCAGATCGCCGCGACTGTACGCGGCGGCGGTGTGTCATGGGAGGTTGGACGGCAAAGAGGTCCTGGGATTGGATCGGGGCCGTAGGCTGTCGTACCGAGTTAAGGTGTCGAGCAGCGTTTTGGCCCTAGCTTCTGTGCTCCGTTAAGACGACTAGTCTGTGCTTATCGACGACGCTGTGGGTGCATGGTTGCTTGCCAATTCCGGTGCAACTCGCAAACGCGCTGCCCCGACCTGAACTGCCCATTCAACGATCTGCCCGGCCAATATATCCGTGGCGACACCGAACGCGCTCACCACATCGGCCTCTCGCTTGCTGCCTGTGGCTTGGATTGCTTCGAAGCGTCTACTGGCAATAGCAGTCCGTTTGGCCGGATCGACCAGTTGCACATCGAGCCGAACCGCGGCGATCGCTTCAGTGCCGCGGTATTCGAGCTGGAACGCCCGCAGCGTACTGCGCAACTCCATATCGGCGCTCATTGGGGTGCTATCGGTAATCACGGAAGTCGACCGCCCATCGCGCATGAAGGCTTCGACGATTCGGTCACGCAGCAGCACCGGTGCGGGGTCGGCCCAACGCACTCCTTGCCAAGCCGACAAGCGACCATCGGGCTGCGCAATGAACAGCCGCTCCGAATCCAGGACGCGACTACTCTCAGGGGCGTAGACGCGCAGCGCCCCGGGTCCCGGAACGGCGCGCGGCGTACTCTCCGCCTGGGCGATGTGATAGTCGGGCAATTTGTAGGTGACCATTGGAGCTGCTTTGGGAAGCACACTGCACGCGGACAAGCCGAGTACTAGCGTCATAGTCACGGCAGCGACGGGAATCATCCTGGCGGAAGTGTTCACGGCTTGGTTTCCTCAATGTTCTCTCCACCGAGCAGGTATTGCGCCGGATTGCGATCCAGTCGGCGCAGCACGGTGTTTAGATTGGCCAGCGCCTGCTGGAGTTCGTGCATGGCAGGACCTGTGGCGGCCAAGCCCTGGTTCAGCGATTCCTGATTGTTTTGCAGTAGCGTCTCAACCCTGAAAGCGGCGCGTTCGAGGGATGCCGTTGCATCACGCGTGTTCACCATGATTTGCTTACCATCGTTATTTAGTAGCAGGTTGGCATCGCGAAGAGTGCTATTTGCTTGGCGCACGGCAGCTGTCGATTCTCTGCTTGCTTCGGTCAGATTGCTGATTAACGTCGCGATCTCGGCCCTCTGGTCAGCGACCGCGCCCGTGGTCTGTTCAAGATTCACCAGACTGCGGTGCACAAGAGCCAAATTCTCCTTCGACAGTAACTCCTGCGTGCGCAGCAAGATGCCGTTGAGTGTCGTCATGCTGTTCCCCTCACCGGAGACCAGGGATGCCATCGCCGAACGTGGTGCGAGGATCAACGGTTCCTCGTCCTCTCTCCGATCCAGCAATGGCACGTTTGGCCCACCGTCGCTCAACTCGATCACCGCGTTGCCGGTAATTCCCGTGATGACCAATTCAGCGCGGGTATCCTGCCGGACCGGGATGGTGGCATTGATGCGTACGCGCGCTATCGCCCGCCTTGGGTCTCGCGGTGAAAGAGAAAGTGCAACGACTTCGCCAATCGTGATTCCGCTGTACTGAACCTGGCTGCCGGGCGTAAGCCCGGTCACTGGCTCATCGAACATAATCCGGTAATACTGGTAATCGTGGTCGGAACGTGTGTCGCTGAGCCAAAGCGCGAAGCCAATACCAATCGCACCGAGCAGCACGACGAACAGACCAATGAATACATGATGGGCACGTGGTTCCATGATCAGACCACCTCGTTCTCAGAGTTTAAATATTGCGTGCGCCCAGCCCAATGCGTGCGCGACGGAAGAATGATGCAGATGCGGAGGGGTTTCATGGCTGCGTCTCTTGGCTGGAAGCACCAGTGGCCTGTGCGGCCGCACGGCCACGGGGGCCGTGAAAGTATTCCTGTATCCACGGGTGCTTGAAGCGCTCGACTGCCTCGATGCCGTCGTTGATGAGTACCTTCTGGTTCGCCAGGACCGCGACACGGTCGCATATGGTGTACAGCGTATCGAGGTCGTGGGTTACCAGAAACACCGTGAGGCCCAGTGCATTGCGCAGGGTCAGAATCAATTGGTCGAAAGATGCAGCCCCGATTGGATCCAGTCCTGCGGTGGGTTCGTCAAGAAACAGGATGTTCGCATCAAGCGCCAAGGCTCTCGCCAGTGCTGCTCGTTTCACCATGCCTCCGGACAACGAGGCCGGATACTTGTCTCCCGCTCCGGCAGGCAACCCCACCAAGCCCAGCTTGCTTCTTGCCAAACGCTCGGCAAGAGGCCGCGCCAGACCGACATGCTCGATCAAAGGAAGAGCGACGTTCTCCAAGACGGTCAGCGATGAATACAACGCGCCCTTCTGGAACAGAATGCCGAACCTTCGCTCCATACGCGCGCGCGCAAGCCATTGGGCTCGCAGTAGGTCGCGCCCCCCGATACGGACCACGCCCGAATGCGGCTTCTGCAGCCCGACGACGCTACGCAAGAGCACGGATTTCCCGGTGCCTGACCCTCCCACCACGCCAAGGATTTCCCCGCGCCGCACGTCCAGGTCTAGGTCCTGATGGACCTGCTGGGTTCCAAACCTGTTGTCCAGGCCGCGCACTTCAATAGCGTGTCGCACACCGTTGTCGGTGTCTTGCTTCACCGCGCTCACCAGCCCATCTCCATGAAGAACAGTGCAGCGATGGCGTCTATCAGGATCACCATGAAGATTGATTGCACGACACTAGACGTCGTGTGGTCGCCTACCGACTCAGCGCTACCGGCGACCTTGAACCCTTCATGGCAGCCGATAGCGGCGATCATCACCGCGAAGAGCGGGGACTTGCTCATTCCGACAAGAAAATGGCGCACCTCGATTTTTTCCTGCACGATGGCAAGGAACTGTGCGGGAGGAATTTCCAAGCTCAGTGCGCATACGGTGGCGCCGCCCGCAATGCCAGCCAAGATGCCTACTAAGGTGAGCAGTGGCAAGGACACAAGAAGCGCCAGCACGCGTGGCAGCACCAGTAACTCGATGGGGTCGAGCGCGTTGGAGCGAAGCGCATCGATCTCTTCATTTGCCTTCATCGAACCGATTTGGGCGGTGTACGCGCTTGCGGTACGGCCTGCAATCAATATGGCCGGGAGCAGCACTCCGAACTCGCGCATGAACGAGAAGGCGACCAGATGCACCGAGAAGATGCTCGCACCGAAGTTGGCCAGCACCGTTGCTCCCAGGAACGCCACCACCATTCCTACCATGAAGCTCAGTAGCGCCACGATGGGAATGGCGTCCACCGCTGATCGCTGGATTTGAGCGATCACCGAGGTCGCGCGCCAGCGACGCGGGTGACGAACGGTACGGCTCCATGTTTCGATGATCTGGCCCACGAACCCGGCCAGACCAAGACACGCACGACAGCCCTGTTCCAAGGTCAGGCCTATGCGTCCCAGACCGCGGAGCAGAGGATTCCCGCTCACCGCTGCTTTCTCCGTCTTCTGCTGATCGGTAGCAGCGGCGGCCAGCGCTCTCATTAGGGCGAGGCGATCCGAGGACAGATTTGGAGCTGCCTCCGGCCGGTCGAGTATCGAGTCTGGCCCGAGAATTTCCACCAGCAGAGCCGCGCCGGCGGTGTCCAGTCTCTGGACTTGCGTCCAGTCGAGTAAGGGAGTGGCGTACCCCTCGGCATGACTGATGCGGGCGGCGGACACGGATTTTGCCAGACTGGCGTAGTGCTCTATCGTCCAGTCGCCACCCGCCAGCCATTTGTGATCACCGCCGACCATGGCATCCTGCCGGAGCCAAGCCTGTGAAGCGTTGCTCATGGCTGCGTGTCCCGCCAAGCGCTGTCGATGCGCTCGATGCAGTTCGTGATCGCCGCTTTGGCATGACCCAGCAATGTGTACGAACCGGCGAACTCTTTAATGACGTTGCCGCGCTCGAAGCAACTGGCGGCAGCAACCCGGCGTCCCGTCCTTAAATCGACTGCTTCGAACTCTAGGCTGGCACCACCCGTCGTCACGGGTCCAACCAGCAGGGTCGTCATTGCATTGACTGCCCGATTCGGTGTCTGCAGTTCGGTGACCGCTACACGCACCCGAACCTGTCCCGCGCCACCTGGGGGGGCGGGACTTTTGCCTTCCTGGCGTTTCAGTTCGCTCGTCACATGGTCTAGCACTTCGCGCTGCTGCGCGTCATCGAGCCCATCGATGCGACCCGAGGCGGTCTTGATCTGCGCTTCTTCCACCACGACAGCGGCATAACGCTTGGGCTCGAATCCCGCTGCGCGGTACATCAGTACGTTCTCGTATCGTGTCGGCGATAACTTCTCGTAGTCGCCGAGAAATCCGGAGCGCGTCATGCTGTTGGTCGCGCATCCAGAGAGCGCGCCTGCTACGCAAAAAAAGATGCCGCCGCGGATCAATGCAGTTTTGCTCTTCATAATGGGTCTCCTTGATCAAACGAAACTAAGACAGGCAATGCCTGCTGCGATGAGGGCGGTGCCAGACCAGCGCGTTACCGATGCGACATCGCCTAGTAGGAGGGCGCCGACGCCCAAGTTTCCAAGTAGCCCGATTCCTGCCCAGGCTGCAGAGGCCGCGCTGATCGGAATCCGCTTGAGCGCGAACCACAAAAGTGCGCCGCTGGCCGCCATGCACGTCACTGCCACACAGAGGCCGACCCAGCGCATCGGACCGCCCGCCGTGATGGCCCGCAGGCCCAGTGGATAGCCCGCTCCTAGAACCCCTGCGGCAATGACAATCGACCAGGATTTCCAGATCAGCGGATGGGTGCTGAATCGCATAAGCCTAGCGAGACATACGCATGAAGCGTGGGTGCATACGAATTCTGAGAATGCGCAGCACGCGGCGGCTCGCAAGAGACTCATGAGCGATCTCCATGCGCGGTGGCGACACTCAGGTTCCACGGCCCAATTCGCTTGATTCCAAACAGGACTTCGTAAAGCAGCGGAATCAAGCCCAACGTCACCAGCGTTCCGAGTGCCAGCCCACCGATCATCGCGATCGCCATCCCTTTCCATAATGGTCCGGAGAAGAGCATGAGTGGCACCAGTCCCGAAATGCAGGTGACCTTGGTCATCACGATTGGACGAAGCCGTTGTATCGCGGCCCCAACCAAGGCTTCATGGCGTGGCAGGCCTTCCGCTAGCCCCTGGTCGATGCGTTCCAGCAAGAGCACGGCGTTGTTGACAATGATCCCGAACAGGGCCAGTACGCCGAAGGTCGCCATGAAGCTGAAAGGTGTGCCGGTCAGCTTCAGAGCCAATACCACGCCGATAAGCGTGAAAGGGATCGTCGCGAGGATCACACCGAGCTTGCGGAAAGAATTGAACTGCCATACGAACAGCATCAGCATCGCCAGAAATGCGAGGGGCATGTAGGTCGACAGCGCGGCGTTCGATTCGGCGGCTTCCTCGATCTCGCCGCCAAGTTCAACCGAGTAGCCCGCGGGCAGGTCCAGGGCAGCGACGCTAGGCGCCAGGCGGTTGATGATCTCCTGGGCGGTGTAAGAGGTGTTCTGTCCTTGCACGGTGATCGTGCGGATGAGATTGCGCCGTTGGATGACCGAGGGCTCGCTCGCGAGCGATACGTCTGCGACCTGAGCCAGCGTCACCGCTGGACCGCCGTTGGTGGGATAGATGAGCGTCGCGCCTACGTCTGCCGTGCTGCGACGCTCGCTTACGATACTGCGCAGGACGATCGGGACGGAGGTGTCACCGTCGCGAATAACCGAGATCGATCTGCCGCTGTAGCGGACATCCAGCCCGCCAGCGATGTCTTCAGTCGTCACGCCCGCCCGACGCGCGCGGTCCTGGTCGACCCGTACGTCGATGCGGCCAACGCGCGTATCCCAATCGTTCTTGACGTTGATGGTGCCGGGCAGCTTGCGCAGCGCTGCTTCGATTTTGGACGCGGCCCCCAACAATACCTCCTCATCCGGACCGCTGACGCGATAAATGGCAGTCCCTGACTCGGTCGCACCGAGCGAGAAACGCTTGGGCTCGGCGCGCACGTCGCCATGTGCTTGCGCAAAGTAGCTGCGGGTGCGGGCGAGGACGGCGTCGATGTCGCTCTTCGGCTTCAATGTGACAACGAAGTACGCGATGTTCGATGCCGGCAGTGGTGGATTCAGGCTAAGGATGAAGCGCGGGCCACCATCGGCGACGTAGCCGATGTGATCGGAGACTTCTGGATTGATGTTCGTGTCGCCCAGCCAACCACTGATCTGCTTCACGCGGGCGAGCGTTTCGCGCGAGTCGGTACCGGGGGCGAGCTGCACCGGAATCTGGAACTGAAGCCGGTCGGACTTGGGCATGAAATCGTACGGCAGGGTGGTGAAGCCATACAGCGCAATGGCAAGCGCCGCGATCATCGACGCTACATAGACCGCCTTATGGTGGAGCACCCACTCCAGTACGCGCCGGTAGCCACGGTAGAAGCGGGTGTCATAGGCGTCGCCCTGCTCCTGCTTGTGATGGGGTTTGGCGAAGTGGTAGCACAATAGGGGCGTGACAGTCAGGCACAGCAGCCACGAAGCGAACAACGTCAGTGCCAGCACGACCACGAGATTGTGCAGATACTCGCTCGTGGCGTTCTGGCCAAAAAAGAACGGCGAGAACACGATCACGATCACGAGCGAGGACGTGAGCAGCGGAATGGCGAGCGTGCGGCCCGCCTCGAGGCAGGCATGCTTACGATCTTCGCCACCGGCCAGGCGGCGTTCGATGTCTTCGGCAATCACAATGCCGTTGTCCACCAACAAGCCGAGCGCAATGATGATGGCGCCCATCGAGACGTTCTGAAGCTCGATGTTCATCGCGCGCATGACGATGAGTGCACTGAGGATCGTCAACGGCACGATCATGCCCACGATGATCCCGGTGCGCCAACCGAGAAATAGCACGACGACACCGAGGACGACGATGATCGTCTCCATCATGACGTGGTTCATTTTGCCCATCTCGTGCTTGACGACATCGGCCTGGAAAGTGACGTATGACAGATCGAAACCCGCCGGCAGCAGCTTCTCCTGGTCTGCAACCCGTGCTTTGAGCGCTTTTCCGAACTGCTCCACGTTCTGACCGGAGGCCATCGAAACCGCCATGACGACAGCGGGCTGGCCTTTGTAGATGGCAGCAGATTCCGGCGGATCGGCTGGCCGCACACTCACCTGCGCCAGTTCACCCAATGCGATCGTCGGCACGGGCGCCGTACTACTTTGCGGTCGTGGCAGCGCGATCGGCATTGCTCGCAGGGAGGGAGCGTCACGCACTTCGCCACTGACCGCCAAGGTTGCATTGATGCCGCCGACAACAATTTGTCCACCCGAAGCGACGACGTTCTGTTTGACGAGTTGGTCGATCACCCCCTGTGGTGTCAGCTCCAATCGCGCGAGCCTAGGCCGATCGAATTCGAGATAGACGCGCTCTTCCTGCAGGCCGTAGAAAGTGATGCGCTCAATACCAGGCACGGTGTACAGGCGGTCGCGCATCTGCTTGAGCGCGACGCGCATCTCGCTCATGGAGTAACCTGGTGCAGTGACCGCAATCGAGGCAACCGCGACGCGGCCGAAGTCTTCGTCGACGAAAGGCCCCATCGTGCTCTGTGGTAAGGCATCCTTCGAATCGGCGACCTTGGCCCGGACGCGCTGCCAGATCGGTGCCAAGTCGGTGTAGCGGTCCCAGATCGTGACCTGGATCATGGCGCTGCCTGCGCGCACGGTGCTCGTCACGCGCTTGACCTCTGCCAGTTCGCGCAAGCGCTCCTCGATCGGCCGGGCAATGAGTTGCTCAACGCGTTCGGCGGGCAGCCCCGGGTTCAACGCCGTGACCATCGCATCGCGGACCGTGACAGTCGGCTCCTCCTGAGAAGGAAAATTCAGGAAGGTCGCGATGCCGGCGACGAAAATGATGAGCGCTACAAAGTAGGTAAGTCGACTGGCGCGCAGCGCCATCTCGGTGATCTTCATGATGAAGTAACCTGGTGGATCGCGTTAGCGCTTGGTCAATTGAGTGGTGGCTTCCAGTGGTGTCACTGGCTGTCCATCGGTGAGCCATCCTCCTCCGGCGGCAACCACCGTCTCGCCGGGCTTGAGTCCAGCGAGGACGCGCGCGCTGTCTCCTTCCTGTACCGGCGTGAAGCGCACCGCGCGACGGTGCACCTTCTTATCTTCAGGGGTGTAGACGAAGACGGAAGCCTCGCCCGGCTTCGTGCCGAGCACCAGCGAGGCATAAGGTATGGATACAGTCTCGGGCCGAGAGGTCTTGGAGGTTGCCGCAGGTGCGTCGAGCACGACCTGTACGGGAATACCTGGCCGAAGTGCGCGCGCTTGCGCGTTATCTTCAGGCACTAGCACCACGGGTAGGAGCGAGCCATTTTCGGCGCGCAGACCGACACGACGTACCACCGCTCGGATTGGTTGTTCGGCTCCGCTCCAGCTCAGTTCTGCGCGTTGGCCGACATCTATGTGAGGTGCCTGTGTAGTAGACGCGTTCGCGATGATCTCAGTGCCACTGCGCACGCCGTCGACCTGAAATACCGGCGCACCAGCAGCAATGTCGGTGAACGCCAAAGCCAGCTTTTCCGCCACGACACCATCGAAAGGAGCGACGATCATCGTGCCACGTTGTGCTCGTTCGGCCAGGCCAAGCGCCGCCTTGGCAGTGCGCGCTTGACCCTCTGCGACCGCTAGCTGCGCCTTCGCGCTCTCGAACGCAGCAGGGGAGATGACTTCGCTTTCGAGCAACCGGCGCTGTTGATCTGTCTGTACACGTCGATCCATCAGGCCGGCTTCGGCGGCCGCCAGGGATGCTTGCGCTTGTGTCACGCGAAGCCGGTCAGGTTGCGCATCAAGTTCTGCCAGGACTTGGCCGCGGGAGAACCGTTCACCCACGTCGACGTTCAACTTGGCGATCCGTCCTCCTGTTTCAAATCCTAGGATGCTGCGCTCGGTTGCTCGCGCCGAGCCAGTCAATTCGATGCGAGAGCTATGCGGGAGATCCGACTGCGCGGCGGCGAGCTTCACTGCGCGCGGAGGCTCGGATACGGTGGATTGCGAGTTTCCGCACCCTGAGAGCAGAGTCGAAATGGATAGTGTGCAAGCAACCGCCAAGGAGCGCGGTGCGCACGCGGTCATGACACCGCTACGGACGCGACTCATGTGCGTCCTTTTGCCGGGACAAGTTCGAGATGGCCCGAGGCGAGATCCTGGAGCGCCCGAAAGAAATGCCGCCGCTCTGCGGGTGCGAGTATTGGCAAACCCAGAAGATCGGCGAACAGGGCGCCATCCAATGCCAGCATGATGAGTGCCGCGGTCTCGGTGCCACGCGGGGATCGACGCACGCGTTCGTACTGCACGCGGTAACACTCGCGCAGTGGGTCGAGAAGTGTTGGATCTTCCGCAGCTGCCGCGAGCAGCGCTGCGCCCATCTTCTGCATCTCGTCGTCGGGCATCGCTTCCACCTGGCTCGACAGCCAGGGGTCCGGATCTCCGGCAAACCTGCGCTCGTGATTGGCTTGTACCGCGTCGAACGCCCGGATCATCTCGTCGATCAGTGTCACGAACAAATCGCGTTTGGTCTTGAAGTGATAGAGAAACGCCCCTTTGCTCAACCCGGCCCGCACAACGACGGCGTCCAGTGTCAAGCGACTGGCACCTTCCTCCAGCACCAGTTCGCGGGCGGCCTGCAGGATGCGGTCGCGAGTTCGCTGGGCTCCTTGCTGGAGGCCGGGCTGCGCATCGGCGCTGCTATGGGCAGTGGACGGGGGGGGCAACTTTGTTTTCGCGCGGGGCGGCATGGTCGTGCTCCAAAAAAGCTTGAGTCATATACAGTCCAGACGGTATAGTAGAAGCCATACAACAGTCCGTCAAGACTTTTTCGGAGCGCAAGGAGCTGCCATGTCTCAAATTCTTGAACGCTATCGCCTCATTGCCATGATTTCTCCGCTACTGCTTCTTGCGGCCTGCAGCCATGCCCCGCACTCTGCCGATCCACCTCGCCTGGATGTACCGGCCCATTTCTCAAATGAAGAGGGAGGTGAAGGCATCTTGGACAAATCGTCCCGCCGTACTCTTCCCGTCGATTGGTGGACGGCCTACGGCGATCCGCACCTCAATGCCTTGGTCCGGGCGGCGCTGGAGCGCAATACCGAACTGACGATTGCGCGAGCGCGCGTGGACGAGGCATCGGCCGCCACGCGGCGAGCACGGGCCTCCCTGCTCCCCTCGTTGTCCGCGGGCACGCAGGCAACTCGAGGACGCGACTATTCAGAGAACGTTGCAATCGGCAATGATGGCCGCGCCACGTTGTCCGCATCGTGGGAGGCAGACCTGTCGGGACGGCTTTCGCAGGCAGCAGAAGGTGCGCGCCTGGATGCGGTGGCAGCCGAACAAGCGTGGGTTGCCACGCGGTGGCAGGTCGCGTTTGAAACAGTGTCGGCGGCTGTGCAGCAGCGCCAAGCCAGTGAGCTCGAAGCGCTAGCCGCGGCGCGGCTGGCATCCGCAGAACGACTCGTCTTGCTGATGCAACGGAAGTTCGAGGCCGGACAAGCTACCGGCTTCGACATCGAGCGTACCCGCGCCGGCGTCGTCGCACTGCGCGTGGAGCAAGAGCAACTGCGGCGTGCGCGCGGCGAGGCGACGCATGCACTCGATGTACTAGTGGGACAAACGCCCGGAGCGCCTGCAGCTTCCCCAACTCTTGCGTCGCTCGCCGTCCCGGACTGGACACCGACACGCATACCTGCGGACCTGCTGAGTGAGCGGCCCGACGTGCGCGCCGCCGAAGCGAAGTTCGCCGCCGAAACCGCGCGCTGGAACGCAGCCGAAGGCGAACGCTTCCCCAGGCTGGTGTTGGACCTGAGCGGCGGACGGCAGCGCGTAGAGAGTGTGGGAACCCGCATCACTGGAAACATTTTTTCACTTGGGGCCGGGGTGTCGTTGCCGATCTTCGATGGTGGCGCGATCCGTGCCGGCATCGAGACCGGAGAGGCGCGCAGCCGAGCTGCCCGTGCGGAGTTCGAGCGCACTTTGTTGAGTGCTTTGCAGGACGTAGAGAACGCATATCTCGGTTGGCATACGCAGCACGCAGCACTGGAGCATCAGGCCGAGGGTGTCGCAGTCGCGGAGCGTCAGCTCGATCGCAGCCGACGTCTGTTCGAGGCGGGACAAGTGGACGCCACGGTGGTGGCCGAGGCTGAGGCCGGGGTGCTGTCAGCGCAGGCTTCGCTGATCCGCACGCGGGCCGAGACAGCCATGCAATGGGGCGTCCTGGCAAAAGCATTATCCGGCTCTCCTGTTTGATCGCAGAAACATGCTGGAGCAGCTTGCGAAGGCTAGCTAAATAGCGTGACGCAAGGCGAAGGTGGTGAGGCCTGAGTGATGAGGAATGCGAACATGGAAATTCGACACCTGCGCTACTTTCTGGCGGTGGCAGAGGAGCTGCACTTTGCCCGAGCCGCAGAGCGCCTCCACATAGAGACATCGCCGCTGTCGCGCGCCATCAAGGAACTTGAGGAAGAGTTGGGCGTAGCGCTATTTGCGAGAACCACTCGGAGCACCCGCTTGACTCGTGCGGGCAGGCTCTTCTTTGAGAGCGTGCCGCGTGTCTTCGCAGCTTTGCAGCAGGCGCGCGACAGTGTGAACGCCGCAGCCAATGGCTTTCATTGCCAGCTCCGTATTGCATTGTCTGATGGAATCACGCCATCGCGCCTGCCTGCGTTGTTGGCGCTCTGCCGGCAGGAAGAGCCGGAAGTGGAAGTTCGCTTCTTCGAGGTGCCTTTGGCACAGCAAATCAAGGGATTGTGTGGCGAACTGTACGATCTCGGCTTCGCTCAATCGGATGAAGTCGGCGAAGGCATCATCGCCGTGCCGGTGTGGAGTGACCCTCTGATGGTAGCTGTGCCCGCACGGCACCCCTTGCTATCCCACAAACAGATTCCCCTAGAAGAGCTGTTGCGGTATCCGCTGGTGCTCTGCGACGCGGTGGCGTGTGAGGGCCATGCTCGGCAAGTTGAACGGGTGCTACGTCGCGTGGACATAGAGCCACTGATTGCCGAACGCGTGACTTCCAGCGATCTAATGATGGTCCTGGTTTCGGCGGGACTTGCACTAGGCCTCACAGGAGGCGCGCATATCACAGCCAGCAGGGAACAGGGGGTGGTCGCACGGCCGCTGACTGGACGTTCGCCAATGCTCACGACCTATCTACTACGGCCGGCCAGCGAGCCGTCAGAAATGCTGACTCGCTTCATGGAACGCGTTCATTCGATCAAATCTCCAGATGCCAAAGGTCGGCGGTAAACCATCACACAATCTCCCAAAGAAAATTAACCATGAAGAAGATTGCTCTCATATTGCTTTCCTCGACATTGGCAGCCTGCAGCCCATCTGGGAAACCAGATAAAGCCAACCTTCCGACAGTCGATGAATTAGCGCTCAATCCTGAGCGTCTGAAAGAGTTGCGCAAGCAATGCAAGTTGGATCGACCAATGCTGGGCGACCAACTATGTAACCGGGTTGCCGAGGCTACGCGAAAGCGCTTTTACGAAGATGGCGATGTGCCCCACACCACGCCTAAAGAGCCGCCGAAGTTCTAAGCTGGTGGTCATGCCGGAGTATGTATGCCGGATATGAAAAATTTGAAGGAGAATCGCAATGGGTTGGATCTATCTTGTTTTGGCTGGATTGTTTGAAATCGGATGGCCGGTCGGGCTGAAAATGGCGCAAGAGCCAACATCGCGTTGGAGTGGGGTCGCAGTAGCCGTCTCTTTCATGACAATTAGCGGCGCCTTCCTATGGCTTGCTCAGCGTCAGATACCGATTGGGACTGCTTATGCGGTGTGGACGGGTATCGGAGCGGCGGGAACTTTCTTAGTCGGAATTCATTTCTATGGCGACCCAACCTCCCTGATGCGATACCTTGGCGTGGCGTTGATCATCCTGGGCGTTATCACGCTCAAGTTATCGAGTTGATCGCTAGCTCCATTGGTAGCGTAGTCGCTAGGCGACCCAGCTCCCAGAGTGGATCGGGCGCTGGGAACTCGTACGGTCACCTCCTCTCTCTAGTCGCTATGTGACGAGCTTGCCGGCGCCTCGGGAGAGTTCGAGCCAGTGCGCGTAAGGCGGTGGGAGCACCCATTCCGGGTGGCTCCACCTTCAGTGCCTGCGCCAAGGTGACCTGAGTACGAACTTTGTAGCCAGTCAGGCAGTGAGTTCGGAGGGGATGCTATCGGATTGGATCCAGTTGCGCCGGATCGTCGCCGGCGGTTTGTAAGCATGCGCGCTATGCGGCCGCTGCTCGTTGTAGAACTGTCGCCAACGTTCGATCAGCACCTTCGCTTCGGTCCGACTGCGGAACCATTCGCGGTTGAGCAGTTCGTCGCCCATCGTTGCCTGCGAAGTCAGGACCAGCAGAATCCTGAGGGGAGTTCTCATCATGGTTTTCTCCGTTCAGACGCTTGGGATCAAGCGGCCGGAGACCACTACGCCTGCTTGGCTTTGCGCGCTGCCTCGACCAAGCTGTCGAGCCAGTCCTGATGGCCGTTGATCATCGGGTTGGGTTTGGCGTTGTGCAGCTCCTCGGCCGGTTTGCCCTTCTGAGTTTCCTGCGTGAGGATGCGCACGCGCCTGCCGTCCAGGTTCTCAACCAGCCAGGCGTGATGCACATCCAGGCGCGTATCTGTGCCTTCCTCGCCGGACCAGCCGTGCCAGGCCACGCGGCCGGGTTGCCCATCCGCAGGTGGCACGTATTCGTTGCACTGCCCCTCTACCGGGAAGCCGAAGGTCTCGAAGTAAAACCGATCGCCGTCGGCCAGTACCGGGCCTTTGCCGTCATGAAAGCACACGTTAGCCGAGTTGGCGTAGTAGCTTGGCCACAGCGATGGTGTGACGAGTAGAGGCCATACGTCGGCCGCGCTCAAGCCGGCGGCGATGATCTCATTGGAGGCGAAATTCTCAGTAAAGCCCGGCGTGTAGCCTTCGGGCCAGAGGATGGCGTTCTGTTGCTTGCTCATATCGAAGCTCCTTCACAAAATGTCGATGACGCAACAGGGGTGGCTGCGTCATTCAAGTGGTCATGGAGCAAATCATGAGCCTCCATCTGCAATAAGTGAAATCCTAAGTTTCTATTTTTGATATCATAAAATATGATATCAAGGCCTAGGTTCTGCCATCCACCGACTAGGCTATCTCGCAGCGGCGCTACGAAAGGGCGCGTCTCCAATTGAGCCGACTGATTGCTTATTTGTAGTGCGAGGTAGAGTTGTGCTGAGCATGACGATAGGAGCGATCTTGCCTACTTGTTGTTAGCACAGGAAGTGAACAGCAGTGCTCGTATCCAGCGATGTGCTGGATCGTGATGGGTGCGTTCGTGCCAAGCAGCCGTCTTGGTGAACCCCGGTATCTTCACCGGCGGCAGGGAGATAGCCAGCTTGTCCATACCGGCGACCAAGCGGCTCGGCAAGATCGCAACCATGTCACTGGCACGCAGGATGTCTGGCAAGATCAGAAAGCTCTTGACCGACAGTGTGACGCTGCGTCGTTTGCCCAACTGTTCTAGCGCATCGTCGGTGACGCCGCGGAAACCTCCACCATCGTAGGAAACAAGCGCATGGTCGAGAGCACAGAACTGTTTAACGGTCAGCTTGCGCCCCATAGCCGCAGGATGGTCTTCCCGCAGGACACACACATAGTGTTCCTTGAACAGCTCTCGGGCATGCAGATTTGGCGGAGTGATCTCTGGCGTCAGGAGGGCTAAATCGATCTGACCGCGCTCAAGCTGGTTCTGTAGCTGCCCGCTCTCGACTGGCACTAATGAGACTCGTACACGCGGTGCGTGCCGTTTAAGTGCCGATAGAAATGGGACAGCAACGGCACGCAGCGCATAGTCCGTCGCGGCGATGGAGAAGGTCAGTTGTGCGGTGGCCGGATTGAAGGAAGGTGGCTGGAGCAGCGCGTCGATTTCGGCGAGCACCTGCTTGACAGGCATCCCTAGATCCAGCGCCCGCTGCGTTGGAACGATACCCCGCTGCGAGCGCGCGAAAAGCGGGTCACCGAAGCTCTCGCGCAACCGCGTCAGCATGCCACTCAAGGCCGGCTGGGTTAGTCCCAGACGGGCCGCCGCCCGTGTCACATTGCGTTCGTCTAACAATGCGTCCAGCGCCTTGAGCAAGTTGAGATCCATACTCTTGATATTTTTCATTTTTATTCCAATCTTAAATATCATCGTTTTTCATGATATCTAAATATTGCCTATGAGTGGAAGCAAGGCCCATTGACGGCTTTTTTTGGGTAACTTGCTTGGAACTCTGTATGCGCCGCAGTGCGCTTTCGCTTGCGGCGCTTTTCTTTGACTCGCCACCGCGCTCATTCTTTCTTTTCCCTCGACCATTGTGCTGCGAACGGTCTTTGACCGGCACTAGCCCAGAACCGATCCTGACGCCTGCGACACCCCCTGTGCAACGCTTTCAATGAGACACCAGCGCAGGAGAAATCGGAGGACAGGTCATGCAAGGGACGAACGTTCTGTTCGGCCAGATCGCTGTGGTAATCGGCATCGTGATCGCCGGCGTCTGGGGCGCCACACAATGGACAGCAGCGACCCTTGGCTATCAAGTACGCCTCGGATCGCCCTGGTTCGATCTTCTAGGTGTACCGGTTTATCACCCGTGGCGCTTGTTCGAATGGTGGTTCTTCTTTGATGCCTACGCGCCGCACGTCTTCGACACAGGCGGTGCGATTGCGGGTGGTAGCGGTTTGTTCGCTTTACTCGTCGCCATCGCCATGTCGGTATGGCGTTCTCGGCAGTCGCGGCTGGTTACGACTTATGGTTCGGCACGCTGGGCCGATGCCGTCGACATCCGCAAAGCTGGACTGACCCTCCCGGCGGGCGTCTTCCTCGGCCAACACGACGACCAATACCTCCGACATGAGGGGCCGGAACATGTCCTGAGCTTCGCACCCACGCGCTCGGGCAAGGGCGTGGGCTTGGTGGTGCCTACGTTGCTTTCGTGGCCGGCGTCCGCCGTCATTCACGACATTAAGGGAGAGAACTGGAAGATCACGGCGGGCTGGCGTTCGCGCTTTTCGCACTGCCTGCTTTTCAACCCCACCGATAGGCAGTCGGCCGCCTACAACCCGCTGCTTGAAGTCCGGCGCGGCGCACATGAAGTGCGCGACGTGCAGAACATCGCCGACATTCTGGTTGACCCTGAAGGTGCGTTAGAGAAGCGCAATCATTGGGAGAAGACCAGCCACGCGCTACTGGTCGGTGCAATCTTGCATGTTCTGTACGCAGGCGAGGACAAGACGCTGCGCGGCGTCGCCAACTTCCTCAGCGACCCGGCGTGTCCGTTCGAGCTGACGCTGCACCGGATGATGACGACGAAGCACCTGGGCGATGCGCCTCACCCGGTTGTCGCATCCGCTGCCCGCGAAGTGCTCAACAAGTCGGACAACGAGCGATCGGGCGTGCTCTCCACCGCCATGTCGTTTCTCGGCCTGTACCGCGACCCGACCGTGGCCGAAGTCACATCGCGCTGCGATTGGCGCATCGCCGACCTGATTTCCGCCGAGCACCCGGTATCGCTCTATCTGGTGGTGCCGCCCTCCGACATAAGCCGCACCAAGCCGCTGATCCGGCTCATCTTGAACCAGATCGGGCGGCGGCTGACCGAATCGCTCGACGGCAGCGATGGCATCGCGCGCCGGCACAAGCTGCTGCTGATGCTGGACGAGTTTCCGGCGCTGGGTCGCCTCGATTTTTTCGAGTCCGCGCTTGCCTTCATGGCCGGCTACGGCATCCGCAGCTTTCTCATCGCTCAAAGCCTGAACCAGATCGACAAGGCGTATGGGCAGAACCATTCCATCCTCGACAACTGCCATGTCCGGGTGACTTTCGCCACCAACGACGAAAGGACGGCGAAAAGGATTTCCGAAACCCTCGGCACCGCCACCGAGCTTCGCGCGCAGCGCAACTACGCGGGCCACCGCCTCGCTCCGTGGCTGGGGCACCTGATGGTGTCGCGTCAGGAAACTGCACGTCCGCTGCTGACGCCCGGCGAGGTGATGCAGCTTCCACCTGAGGACGCCGTAGTCATGGTGTCCAGCGTTGCCCCGATCCGCGCGAAGAAGCTGCGTTACTACGTCGACGCCAATTTCAAGGATCGCGTCCTGCCACCGCCCGTGCTCGCAGTCGGGAGGTACGCCGACGCGCCGCCAGCCCGCCCCGACGACTGGAGCGGCTTGGCGATCCCGGCCGTACCTACGGCGCCGACCTCGGTATCCGCCGATGGTCCGGGCGGCACCGATGACGGCGGCCCGCGCCGCCAGCTCGAACTCTCCGAAACCGTCGCCTACGAGCCCGAGTTGGACGCGTGTGCGAACGACCTGGAGCTGCTCGATGACGACGACCTGGCGCTCCCGCTTCCCGGCCAGCTCGACCCGGCCATGCAGCGCACGGCCCGGCTGGCTTCTCTCGACCCCAACGACGGAATCGACCTATGAGCCAATACCGCCTCAATCTTTTCATCCAGCCCGAGCACGCCAAGCGCCTGGATGAACTTGCCGCCAAGAAAGGCGTGTCCAAGTCCTCCATCGTCGCAGCGGCCTTGGCGTCCTGGCTGTCACCCGATGCGGGCGACCAGCGTGAGGCCGCCATTGCCAAGCGGCTGGATCGACTGTCGCGGCAGACCGAACGCATGGAGCGCGACCAGAACATCCAGATCGAAACGCTGGCGCTGTTCATCCGCTATTTCTTGACCATCAGCACGCCGGTGCCAGAAGCCCACAAGGACGCGGCCCGCGCCCAGGGCAAAGCGCGCTTCGAGCAGTTCGTCGAGCAGTTGGGTCGCCACCTGCTGCGTGGCCGCAGTCTGGTGCGCGACGTGGTGGAGGAACTGCACCCCGATCCGATGCGGATGGATGACGCAGCAGCGATGGCGTCCGCCGATGAGCGAGCTGCAGAGCGTGCGTCATGAGTGCCGTTCCGCAGATTCCGCCTGAATCTCGCTCATCCGCCGCGGCGTCCCAGGATCGCCGCATCCAGATGCTGCGCACGGCGATGGGGCCGCTGATCGCCGCTGCGCTCGAAGATCCGGATGTTGTGGAAATCATGCTCAACCCCGATCGCACCCTGTGGGTGGATCGGCTGTCGTCGGGTCGCTCGCCGCTGGGCGTGGAGATGCCCGAGGCCGATGGTGAACGCATCATCCGCCTGGTCGCCGCGCATGTCGGCGCGGAGGTGCATCGCGGCCAGCCGCTCTTGACCGCCGAGTTGCCGGAAACCGGCGAGCGTTTCGAGGGCATCCTGCCTCCGGCCGCCCCGGGGCCAGCCTTCGCGCTACGCAAGCGGGCCGTGAGCATCATCGGCCTGGATCGCTACGTGGCCGACGGCATCCTGACCGCCGGGCAGGCCGAGTTCCTGCGCCGCGCCGTGCGCGAGCGGCAGAACATCCTGATCGCCGGCGGCACCAGCACCGGCAAGACCACGCTGGCGAACGCGCTGCTGGCCGAGATCGCCGCCACAGGCGACCGCGTGCTGGTGCTCGAAGACACCATCGAGCTGCAATGCGCGGCCCGCGACCATGTGCCGCTGCGCACCCGCGCCGGCGTCGTCACAATGACCGAGCTGGTGCGGGCCACGATGCGCCTGCGGCCTGACCGCGTGATCGTCGGCGAAGTGCGTGGCGGCGAAGCCCTGGACTTGGTGAAGGTCTGGGGCACCGGCCACCCCGGCGGCATTGCCACCATCCATGCCGGCTCCGCCTTGGGCGCACTGCTGCGTCTGGAGCAACTGATCCTCGAAGTGGCAGTGAATCCGCCCCGCGCCCTGATCGCCGAGGCGGTCAACGTGGTGATTCACATCGCAGGCCGTGGCCGCAAACGTCACGTCGAAACCATCTCCCGTGTCGTCGGCTTCGACGGTGCGGGCTATCGCCTGACAGATGCGCTGGAAACGCCGTTTCCCGAGCTGCCGCCGGTTCCTCTTGCAGCCGCTGCCGCTGCGCCTTCCTCGACCCCTGACCAACCTGGAGAACTGCCATGACGCACGTTGATGCTTTCCGTCTTTCCGTAAATCCTATTTCTCGCCTGTCCAGCATGGCGCGGCTGCGCCACCTGGCCCGTCCCGCAGGGCAAGGGCTGCTGCTGGCCGCGCTGATGCTGTTGCTGGCGGGCACGGCGCAGGCCGCCGGTTCCTCGATGCCGTGGGAAGGGCCGCTGACCTCCATCCTCGAATCCATCCAAGGGCCAGTCGCCCGGATCGTGGCGGTGATCATCATCATCTCGACGGGGCTTGCGCTGGCGTTCGGTGATACCAGCGGCGGCTTTCGCAAGCTGATCCAGATCGTGTTCGGCCTGTCCATCGCGTTCGCCGCGTCCTCGTTCTTCCTGTCGTTCTTCAGCTTCTCCGGAGGGGCCGTCGTATGAGTAAGGCCACCGATCTTCCGGGCTTTGAAGTGCCGCTGCATCGCTCGCTGACCGAGCCGATCCTGCTGGGCGGTGCGCCGCGCACCGTGGCGATTGCCAACGGCACGCTAGCCGCCGCCGTCGGGCTGGGCCTGCAACTGTGGATTCCCGGCGTGGTGCTCTGGATCGTCGGCCACTCGCTGGCCGTATGGGGTGCGCGCGTCGATCCGCAGTTCATGCAGGTCTTCGCGCGGCATATCAAACACCGCCCGCTTCTGGACGTGTGAGGGGAGGACGCCATGCTGAACCTTGCCGAATATCGTCAGCGCCCGGCCTTGCTTGCCGACTGGCTGCCCTGGGCCGGGCTGGTCGCGCCGGGCGTTGTGCTGAACAAAGATGGTTCGTTTCAACGCACGTTCCAGTTTCGCGGCCCCGACTTGGACAGTGCGACACAGGGCGAGCTGATTGCCACGTCGGCGCGGCAGAACAACGCGCTTCGCCGTACCGGGTCTGGCTGGGCCTTCTATATCGAGGCCGAGCGGATGCGGGCATCGAGCTATCCGCAATCCTCCTTTCCCGAACCACTGTCCTGGCTGGTGGATGAGGAGCGACGCGCGGCGTTCGAGGAGTCGGATGGCCATTTCGAGAGCGTCTATCACTTCACGTTGCAACACCTACCGCCGCAAGAGTCTCGCGCCCGTGCGGCTGGGATGCTGTACGAGAACCGGCCCACTGAGGGTGTGGACTGGCGTGGTCGGCTTGATTCCTTCGTGGCAGAGACCGATCGCGTGTTCGACCTGCTCGATGGTGTGATGCCGGAGATTGCCTGGCTGGACGATAGCCAGACGCTGACCTACCTGCATGCCACAGTCTCCACGCGGCGCTATCGCGTCGGCGTGCCCGACGTGCCGTTCCATATCGACGCACTGCTGGCCGATGCCGCGCTGGTCGGCGGCCTGGCGCCCATGCTGGGCGATCAGCACCTGCGCGTGGTGTCGGTACGAGGCTTCCCGACCTCGACCTGGCCGGGGATCTTGGACGACCTCAACCGCCTGGGCTTTGCGTATCGCTGGAGTACGCGCTTCCTGTGCCTGGACAAAGCCGAGGCGGAACGGGAATTGGGGCGCTTGCGGCGCCAATGGTTCGCCAAGCGCAAGAACGTCATCGCGCTGCTGCGCGAAACGATCTTTCAGCAGGAAAGCCCGCTGGTCGATACCGATGCCAGCAACAAGGCCGCCGACGCCGATGCCGCCTTGCAGGAGCTGGGCAGCGATCAAGTCGCCTTCGGCTACCTCACCGCCACGGTGACGGTGCTCGACGCCGACCCGGCCGTGGCCGACGAGAAGCTGCGCATGGTGGAGCGCGTCATCCAGGGCCGGGGTTTCGTGACCATCCCCGAAACCCTCAACGCAGTCGATGCCTGGCTGTCGTCCGTCCCCGGCAACGCATACGCGAACGTGCGTCAGCCCATCGTTTCGACGCTGAACCTGGCGCACATGATGCCGATGTCAGCGGTATGGGCTGGGCCGGAGAAGAACGAACACCTCGATGGCCCGCCGCTGATCGTCACCCGCACCGATGGCGCGACGCCGTTCCGGCTGGTGACGCACATCGGCGACGTGGGGCACACCCTTGTCGCCGGGCCGACCGGCATGGGCAAGTCGGTGCTGCTCGCCATATTGGCCATGCAGTTCCGGCGCTACTTCGGCTCGCGGATCTTCGCCTTCGACATGGGGCGCTCGATGCGCGCCACCATCCTCGGCCTTGGCGGTGAGCACTACGACCTCGGTGCCGATGGCGGCATCGCCTTCCAGCCACTCGCGCGAATAGCCCACGAGGGCTACCGCACCTGGGCCGCCGAATGGGTGGAGGGCCGGCTGCTGCACGAAGGCGTGACGGTCGGCCCGGACGAGAAGGCTGCCATTTGGTCGGCGCTGCGAAGCCTTGCCGGTGCGCCAGTGGAGCAGCGCACCATGACCGGCTTGTCGGTGTTATTGCAGTCCAACGCGCTGCGCCAAGCGCTCGCGCCCTATGTGTTGGGCGGCGCCCACGGCAAGCTGCTGGACGCTGACCACGACCGGCTGGGCATGGCCGACGTGCAGGGCTTTGAGATGGAAGAACTGATGCACAGCCCCGCCGCCGTGCAAGCAGTGCTGCGCTACCTGTTCGCCCGCTTCGACGAACGTTTTGACGGCGCGCCCACGCTGCTGATCCTCGATGAAGCGTGGCTGTTCCTCGATGAGCCGTCCTTCGCGGCCCGCATCCGGCAATGGCTCAAGACGCTCAGAAAAAAGAACGTCAGCGTCATCTTTGCCACGCAGTCGCTGGCCGACATCAAGGACTCGACCATCGCGCCAGCCATCATCGAAAGCTGCGCGAGCAGGATCTTCTTACCTAACCCGCAGGCCACCGAGCCGCAGATTCGCACGATCTACGAAGGCTTCGGCTTGAACAGCCGCCAGATTGAGATCGTGGCGACCGCACAGCCCAAGCGCGATTACTACTACCAGTCGCGCCTCGGCAATCGCCTGTTCGACCTCGACCTGGGGCCTGTCGCGCTCGCATTCGCGGGCGCATCCACCCCTCAAGACCAACGCGATATTGACCGCGTGCTGACGCAGGCCGGCGCTCCCGGCTTCGCCGGCGCGTGGCTGCGCCATCGCGGCCTCGGCTGGGCCGCCGACCTGCTGCCGTCCGCTCCGGCGGCAGCTTCCTTTCTCGCTTCTCAACCGCTGGAGGTTTCACCATGAAGACCAAGCCCCGTTTGCTCTCTGTCTCACTCGCTGCCGTGCTGTCGGTATCGCTGCTGGCCGTGCAGCCCGCATCCGCGCTGACGGTGTTCGACCCGTCCAACTTCGTGCAGAACACGCTGACCGCCGTGCGCACGCTGGAACAGATCAACAACCAGATCAACCAGCTTCAGAACGAGGCGCAGATGTTGATGAACCAGGCCAGGAACCTGGCAAATCTCGACTTCAACATCGTCAACCGCCTGCGCTCGACGCTCGCCACCACCGAGCGCCTGATCGCCGAGGCGCGCGGCTTGGCCTACGACGTGCAGAGCATGGATGCCACGTTCGCCCGCCTGTACCCGGAACAGTACGCCGCCACCATCAGCGGCGACCGCATGGCACAGGACGCCCGCGAACGCTGGCAGAACACCTTGAACGGCTTGCACACCGCGATGCGGATGCAGGCGCAGGTGTCGCAGAACCTCGCCCAAGACGAAAGCGCGCTGGCCGATCTCGTGAGCCAGAGCCAGTCGGCCACCGGCGCGCTGCAAGCGATGCAGGCGACGAACCAGCTCCTGGCTTTGCAGGCCAAGCAGTCGATCCAGGCGCAGCAGCTCCAGATCACGCAAGACCGGGCCGCTTCACTGGAACTGGCGCGGCAAGCGGCGGCTATGGAGCGCGCCCGCGAAGTGCGGCGGCGCTTTCTGGGCACCGGCACGCCGTACACGCCGCAGTCCGTCAACTTCTATAACAACTGACCGGAGGCGGCCATGCGATGCGCTTCCGTCCTGATGGCCGTGCTGCTGACCGCGTGCGGCCAGCAGCCGGCCGAGAACCTGGCCGACGCCCTGGCCGCAGATCCGGTGCGGCTCAAGGCGTTGCGCGGGCAATGCGCGGCCGACCGGCAGGCCGTGGGCGAGGATGCCTGCCGCGCCGCCGCTGAAGCCTTCCGGCGGCGCTTCTTCGCCGGCCATACCGGGCCGGATGAATACAACTCGCTGGCTGAACTCCCGCCGATTCCGCCGAGCTTCGATACGCCCGCAGATGAATTGCCAGAGGGCGCCGTTCCGCTCACTCCGCCCGAGGATTCGCCATGAACGACGTGACCATCATCGACCGTTTCCTCGATACGTTCTCGCGCTACATCGACTCGGGCTTCGGCTTATTGCAGGGCGAAGTGGCATTTCTCACCGCCACGCTCATCGTCATCGACATGACGATCGCTGGCCTGTATTGGGCCATGAGCCACGCCACCGGCCAGGGCGACGACGTGATCGCCAAGCTGCTGCGCAAGGTGCTCTGTGTCGGCGCGTTCGCCTACATCATCGGCAACTTCAACTGGCTGGCGAGCATCGTGTTCCGCTCGTTCGCCGGCTTGGGAATTACCGCTACCGGCTCGGCCATCACGATGGAGAACTTCCTTCAGCCGGGCCGGCTGGCGAAGACCGGCATCGACGCAGCCGCGCCGATTCTGGAACAGATCGGGGACATGGCTGGGTTCCCCGAGGTGTTCGTGAACATCGACCCTATCGTGGTTCTGTTCATCGCCTGGCTGGTGGTGATCCTCTGCTTCTTCGTGCTGGCCGTACAGCTTTTCATCACGCTGATCGAGTTCAAACTGACTACGCTCGCCGGCTTCGTCTTGATCCCGTTTGCACTCTGGAACAAGACCTCGTTCCTCGCGGAAAAGGTGCTAGGCAACGTGGTGTCGTCAGGCATCAAGGTCTTGGTGCTGGCCGTCATCGNNGGCCTGTTCGCCGAGTTCCAGGTGCATCCCGACGAACCATCCATCGACCACGCGCTGGTCGTGATGCTGGCCTCGCTCGCGCTGCTGGCGCTGGGCATTTTCGGCCCCGGTATCGCCACCGGCCTGGTGTCCGGTGCGCCACAGCTTGGTGCGGGCGCGATGGCTGGTGCTGCGGTCGGGGCTGTCGGCACCGGCGTTGCCATCGGCGCCGCCGTAACGGGCGTGGGCGGCGCCGTCATGGCCGGGGCACGAATGGCCCCGGCGGCCGCAAAGCTGG